>CACYCC010000056.1 GCA_902772805.1 uncultured Lachnospiraceae bacterium
ATATGGAGTCATACAATATAAACGAAATACCCGTTAAGATCCACGGCCGTACCGTTAAGGGCGCATGCCCCCTTCCGCTTTTCTGGAGCAGATCGGGCATAGAAGTCAATGCCACCGGCAAGGATCTTTACATCGATATAGAGATCGGCTGCGATTACCAGGAACCCTGGTTCGTTACCGAGATAAACGGCTGTTTTATATCGCGTCAGATGTTGACGGCGGGAAGACAGACTGTGTGCCTTTACAGAAACTTAACTCCCGGGACGGTCAGAAACGTAAGATTTTATCGTGACAGCCAGGTTGTGGCGGGAGAAGAGAAGCTCTATGTCCTGGTACACGGCGTAAAGACCGACGGAACGTTTACACCGGTTTCGGAATCATCGTTTAAACTTGAGTTTGTGGGTGATTCCATAACTTCGGGAGAGGGTACGTACGGTTCTTTCAAAGAAACAGACTGGCGCTCGATATTCATGAGTTCAAGCCGTCAGTATGCGGAGTTTGTGGAAAAAGCACTTAACGCCGACTGCCGCGTGATCTCTCACGGCGGGTGGGGTGTTTATGCAAGCTGGGATAACGATATACGTTGCAATATCCCGTCAATATACGAGAAAGTCTGCGGTATAGCCGCAGGTTCGTTTAACGAAAGTCTGGGCGCACAGGAGCCCTACGATTTCGCTTCATGGCAGCCCGATGCTGTTATCGTAAATCTGGGGACCAACGATGCATCTTCTTTTGACCAGCCTCCGTTTGATGTTCCCGGAGTCGGACCCTGCAAGCAGCGCAGAAACCCCGACGGTACGTTCAATGCCGAAGACATCGAAAAGTTTAAAAAGGCAGTATACGATTTTATTAAGATGATAAGATCCCATAATCCCAAGGCCCATATCGTGTGGGCATACGGAATGCTGGGTTATGTGATGACGCTTCCGATATGCGATGCTATCAACAGATATATCGCTGATACCGGGGATGAAAATGTGGCATTTTTGGGACTGCCCGATACCACGCCCGAAACCGTGGGGTCATTCGGACACCCCGGTGTAAAGTCGCAGGAACGTGCGGCAGAGGTCATTACGGAATATCTTGCCACTCATTTTCAGATCCCGATAAAACGCCCCGAGGGTAATCCTTAATGTTTGAAGAAGACATAAGAAAACGCAATAATTTAATAATGCTCATCGGTTGTCTTGCGCCTGTTGTATTGGCGGCAGTTGTTTTGAGTCTTAAATTCAAGTTTGTACTCGATTCCAATGACGATGCGATGCTGCGCGCGATCGCAAGCGGCAGTTACACCGGAAAACCCGATGCACATCTTATATATATGATGTTTCCGCTTGGGCTGATCTTTAAGATACTTTATTCGATCGCGCCGGGTGTCATGTGGTATGACGGCATTATGTGTTTTATACATTTTGCCTGTCTGTTTCTGATAGTATACAGAGTCTCTGCCGTATTTAAGCGCCTTTCCAACAGGATCACCGCAGCCGTGATCACATATGTTTTCGTACTGATGATCGATCTGAATCATATCGTTCTTCATCAGTATACGGTGCTGGCAGGTGTCTGCGTGGCTACGGGTATACTGTGGGCGGGTACATATGATTTTTCGCACAAGGATAAGATCTCGCCGTCCGTTATCACCATAACGATGATACTCGGGTTGTGGCTTCGTAAGCAGGTATTTTTGCTGGGACTTCCCATACTCGCTGCTGCTGTCGCTTATCGTGTATTTGCACGTAATGAGACTGTGAACGAGAGGTTTGAGCGTGTGCGTGCCGCTGTCGTTCCGACGGTTGTTTTTTCAACTATTGCGGTAACATCCTTCCTTGCCGAAGTTTTGGCTTATTCATCGCCCGAATGGAAGGCTTTTAAAGAATACAACGCAGCCAGGACCGATGTTTATGATTACAATAAACTCCCTGATTATGACGACAATGCGGATCTTTACGGGTCTCTTAACCTCGATTTGACCGACTATACCGTACTGCGTGAATATGACGTTGCCATGGTTGAAAGTCCGATCGACGCATCGACTTTCCGGGCTTTCTCGGAACGTGCCGATAAGCTTAAAAAAGAGTGGGAACAGTTCTACAGCGTGCCCCGCAAGGTAATGCTTGATACCATGAATGTGATGTACGGCAAGAACGCATCGCTTCCGGGACTTTTGCTTACGATAGTGGGATTTGCGCTTTTGGTACTGCTTGTCATCAAAGACGAGAAACTTGCGGGTATCATACTTGTCGGAGCCTATGCTTATAATTGGGCATTTACGGCAGTGTTCATGTATCTCGAAAGACTTCCGGAGCGTGTGACCTTCGGCTTTTATCTGATGGAGTTGATGCTCATTGTCTCGATATTCGTGACGGCTATGGACAGGGAACGAACGGTTGCTCCGTCTGCATTCTGGCAGGTGCTTGTGGGCGGACTTTTGATCGCGATAGTAGCCTTTACAGGTCTTTCGGCGGTAAGGTCACTTATGGATGCCGACAGTGCAAGATATGCAAAAGCAACCGAGTGGTCCGAAATAAATGCTTATTTTAAAGCAAATCCCGACAATGTCTACGTGCTCAACACATCGGTAAGCGCTCCGATGCCTGCATATATGTTCACAAAAGGCGAAGAGGATGCTTTTAATCTCATAAAGCCCGGAAACTGGGCACTTTCGAGTCCGGTGGAAGCTGCGCACCTTGAGAAACTTATTGATACGAGCGTGAGCGACGCCCTTACGGGAAGCGACAACGTTTTCTTTGTAATGAATGCCGAAAGGGGTACAGACTGGCTTGAAGAACGCTTTAAAAGCGTTAAACTTACGGATTCCTTTGCGGTGGGAGATTATTCGTACGGCGTATACAGTGTAGGAAAATAACTGATCGGACGATCACAATATAAATAGATAAGGGGGAAAAGAAAATGTATGTATGTCCCAATTGCGGGCAGAATCTTAAGTTTGACATAGCACGTCAGATGATGCATTGTGACTACTGCGATACGGTAATGGATCCTTATGCCATAACCGAAAAACGCGGTGTCACCGAATATGTCGAGCCCACTTATACGGAGGAGACAGGTCCCGACGGTGAAACTAAAGTCGTTTCTCCGAATGCTGAGTTCACCGAAGCGGCAAATGTCGAGATGATGGAGGTGACTTCATATATCTGTCCTCAGTGCGGCGGTGAAATTGTGGGCGATACCAATGAAGCAATGGTATTCTGCAGTTACTGCGGAGCGTCGACGCCGCTTAATCCCAGGATGACCAACATGAGGCGTCCCGAGATGATAATACCGTTTTCAAAGACCAAACAGGACTGTGCGACTTCATATGTTTCACTTCTTAAAAAGGCGCTGTTTGCACCCAAGGAATTAAAGGATCCCAAACAGATATCGGGATTCCGTGCGATCTATATGCCTTACTGGCTGTACGATTTCAAAAAGCAGGGCCCCGCAACATATAAAGGAGAGCATTGCTATCATCGCGGAAACTATGATTATACCGATCACTACAGCATCACCACGAGTGTTGACATGGAATATGACGGTGTCAATTATGATGCAAGTTCTTCTTTTTCCGATACGTTAAGTCAGGCCATATCGCCTTACGATACCAAGTATGCAAGACCTTTCACAACTGCGTTCATGAGCGGCTTTTATGCCGACACCATGGATGTAAGCGCGGAAGTTTATGAAAAACAGGCCAAGAAACTCGTGTCCGACCATGCAGCCGATATACTTGCGGCCAATCAGAAGTCTTCCGCATATACTATCAAAAAAGATACGGTATCCAATTCCCTTACACCCATCACCAAAAACAAGACCCTTGCGATGATGCCCGTATGGTTTATGTCGTATCAGACCAGGGACAAAAAGGGCAATCCCCGTGTTCTTTATGCGGTTGTAAACGGTCAGACCGGAAAAACGGCCGCTGACCTCCCGGTAGATGTTAAAAAGTTCCTCATCGGTTCTTTGATACTTGCGTTACCGTTATTTTTGATCTTTAACCTTATACTCAATATTCCTCCGCTTTATCTTGCGATAACGGGAACCGTGATCTCATTGATATGCCTGGTAAGCCTTACATCTCAGGCAGGAAAGATAGCCGAGAGAGAAATGGGAGCCGACGATGCCGGTCAGGAAAGTGTGGCAACCAATAAAAAGCAGCGAAAAGAGGCATTAAAGAGACGTAAAGCATGGGAAGTAAAGGATGTTAAACGCGTCAACAGACCTTTTTATATAATCCCGATCGTTATATGTGCTTTTCTTTTGTTACTTAAACCCGATTACGATTACTGGTACTATGCGGGTGTTATCATATCCGGGATCTGTGACTGTTTCATGATGACCGATATAATGAGACGTTACAATAAGCTGGTTACGAGACCGTTGCCGCAGTTTAACAGGAAAGGAGGCGATGACAGTGCGGAAGAACTCAAACATTCTTAAATCGCTTCTTGTCTTTGTACTTATTTTTTCACTCCTGCCCTGTGCGGTACTTGCCAAGGGTAAAAACGACCGTAACGGCAGCCGTCTTTCCGACACCAATCCCGATACGGGATTCAGCGTTTATATCGAAGATGACGCCGATCTGTTAAACGATTCCGAAGAACTGGAACTGTTGGACGACATGTATAAGATCACGGAATATGCTTCGGCTGCTTTTAAGACAACGGATAACAACCCTTATTCCGATACTGATACATTTGCCGAGGAATATTACAGAACGATGTTCGGACGTGATACAGGTGTTGTATTCGTGATAGATATGGATAAAAGATATATCTTTATCTTCTCCGACGGAAGGTCATACGGCAAGATCACCAAGTCCAAGGCTCGTACGATCACCGATAATACTTTCAGCTATGCCAAGAACGCCAATTACTACGGATGCGCACTGGAGACATTCGATCAGATCTACAAAGTGCTTGACGGTCAGCGTATCGCCCAGCCCATGAAATATATAGGAAATGCCCTTCTTGCCCTGTTGTGTGCGCTCTTCATCAATTATCTTGTTGTCCTGTCGGTTTCAAAGGCCAAAAAGCAGAACAACAATCTTATGGCACAGTCGGCATTCAAGATGTTAAATGCGACGCCTCCTCAGGCTGTCAAGACTCACACCACCAAGGTCTACAATCCGCCTTCAAGTTCGTCAGGCGGCGGTGGCGGCGGTGGCGGCGGCGGTTCGTCAGGTGGCGGCGGCGGTCACTCATTCTAGTATATGCAAAAGAAAATGCGGATCCCCTTGGGGGTCCGCTTTTTGATTCTTTAGATTTGATTGTTTCTCCGGTATTCCGATGGCGAAAGGCCCGAATATTTCTTAAATGAATTACAAAAGTAATAAGGCGAGTCGAAACCGAGCCGTTCACTTATCTCACCGATCGCAAGACCGGTCCTTGCCAGCATCAGGCCTGCCTTCTCCATACGCACTTCATTATGATATTTCCAGAGAGTCGTTCCTGTGGCTTTCTTAAATATGAGATTTAAGTGCTTGAACGTGAGACACATATACTCTTCAAGCTCTGAAGACGGAAACGGCTTATCGGCGCGCTCATCCAGAAATTCTTCCATCCTAAGTGCTTTTTCCCTGTTTGCGTCAATGTGCTTTTCGGGCAGCGCAGCTTCGTAGATATCCGTAAGTATTCCGTAAAGATATGCGTTCATATTAAGATTGTCGCTGTAATCACGCGACTCAAACATCTTTTCAAGCGTCATGAATTTCGTATAGATACGACTGTTTTTTGAAACATGAAAAGTCTTTGGGAGCAGATGATACGGTGTTTTTCCGACGCCGCCCGTTTCCGTATACAGGAATTGCTCAAAAGGTTCAAGTTCCCGCCCGTCATAGGGTTCATTAAGATTGAAATGTACAAAGAACCATTTTGTGCCCTTGGGACACTTGATGTCACCGTAATGATGGAGCCCCTGCTTTAAGAATAAAAGATCCCCGGCTTCAATACTGAATTCTTCTTTTTCTTCGTATATATGAAAACTGCCTTCTTCGACATACAGCATGACGTTTACATCGAGCACCCTGTCGGGGTGCACAAAGCCTGTATCGGTGCTTAAATATCCGCAGAGACTGATTAAAGGCAGCGCGGCAACACTTAATCTTATCCTGTTGTCTGTATTGCCTGTTGTTTTTATTGTTGTCTGTTTCATCTCATTTTCCCAAGATATCGTTTCTTTTGCTTTAAAATGTATTTAAAAAGACGGGGTATATGCGACAATATTATATTTATATACATCAATCACGTATTTTATGCGCGATAACGTGCGACTATACTATAAATATACTCAGACAAATAAATGACTGTCAACCCTTAGTGGAACAGATACGAGCACAATTCTATCGGAGGAAGATCGCATGGAATCATTATTCGGAAAAGACGTTGTATTACGAGACGGTGAACTGTTGGCCAAGGAAAGAGATAACCTCAATTATTTAACGGAGCTCGAACCCGATGCGCTGCTGCAGAATTTCTACCAGGAAGCCGGACTTAATCAGAATTTCGGAAGCAAACATATGGCTCATACGGGATGGGAAGATCCTTCATGCCAGTTAAGAGGACATTTCCTCGGGCATTTCTTAAGCTCATGCGCCATGAGATATTATGAGACCGGCGATGAAGTGATAAAGGCCAAAGCCGATCATATCGTGCATGAACTTAAACGCTGTCAGATCGAAAACGGCGGTGAATGGGCGGCTTCGATCCCCGAAAAGTATTTTTACTGGATCGCAAGAGGTAAACAGGTTTGGGCACCTCATTACAATGTACATAAGACTTTCATGGGTCTTTGCGACATGTACAGATATGCAGACAACAAGGAAGCGCTTGAGATCGCGCGTTCTTTTGCCAAATGGTTCTATGACTTTACAGACGGCAAGTCACGTGAGGAGATGGACAATATCCTCGACTTTGAAACGGGCGGAATGCTGGAGATATGGGCGGACCTTTACGAATTCACGGGGGACGACATGTATCTTGAACTGATCGACCGCTACGACCGCCACAGGCTGTTCGATAAGCTTCTTGCGGGCGTTGACGTGCTGACCAACATGCATGCCAACACCACTATTCCCGAAGCCATCGGTGCGGCCAGGGTTTATGAAGTGACCGGTAAGGAGCGTTACAGAGACATCGCACTTGCTTACTGGGATATGGCAGTCACAAAGCGCGGAGGTTTCGTGACCGGCGGACAGACCTGCGGTGAGATATGGACACCTCTTAACTCGATGGCCGAAAGACTCGGTGACAAAAACCAGGAACACTGCACCGTTTACAACATGATGCGCCTTGCGGACATACTGTTTAAGTGGAGCGGTGACGTAAAATACCTTGATTATATCGAACAGAATCTCTACAACGGTATCATGGCGCAGGGCTATTTCAGAGGCGGTCATGCCAACGGACAGACCGCGGAATACCCCGAAGAAGGCCTTATTACGTATTTCCTTCCCATGTCGGCAGGCTTAAGAAAGGGCTGGGGCAAGAAGTTCTCGGATTTCTTTTGCTGTCACGGAACACTTGTGCAGGCCAACGCGGCGCACAACAAGTTTCTTTATTATAAAGAAGGAAATACGATCTACAAAGGTGTATATGCGGCGGGAACGGCTTCGTTTGAAGTTGACGGCGTGAAAGTTACGATCGATGAGAGAAGGGATACGTTAAGCGGAAGTTTCCATTCTTCCAGCACATCATCGGCCCTCCAGGCGGTCGGCGACAACACGCATATCTACCCCCACCAGCCTGACAGGATCAGGGAGTGCTTTAAGATAACGGCAGACGGACCGGTTTCTTTTTCACTCGCACTCAGACTTCCCAAATGGTTAAGATCCGAGGCATCCCTCTTTGTAAACGGTGAGAGCTTAGATCCGGAGTCTTGCAAAAAGAACGGATTTGCCGTGGTTGAACGTACATTTAACCCGGGAGATGAAGTGATCATCGAGCTCCCGATGTCCGTTTATGTCACGAAGCTTGAAGGATCCGAGGATATGTACGCATTTTCATACGGTCCCATAGTGCTGGCGGGTCTTAGCGACTGTGAACGCATCCTTCACCTTAAGGGACACAAGCCCGAGGAACTGTTGACACACGACAACGAGCGTGAGTGGGGATCGTGGAAGGATACATTTAAGACACGTTTCCAGGACTGCGGCATAAAGTTCATACCGCTTAAAAACATCGGCTATGAGCAGTATCAGATATATTTTCCGGTTGAAGAATAAAGTATTGTAAATTTGTCCTTGACTATATCGCTTTAAAGTGGTAGAGTACATTTCAGAAACAATAACGGAGCAACATATGAAAACTTTTAACACCGTAACATACGCATATTATTACTATTACCGCTTTACCGCCAGATAGAGTAAGGTTAATTTGCGATGCTGCGAAGTTAAGAAAGATTCGTAACGCGACACAGATTAACCTGTGCCGCGTTTTTTATGTCGCAGACGGGCAGGGTTCTCTGCTCGATCCTAAAAAGTGACGGCGACAGCCGTCACGGAACGGAGTGTTATGATAGTAGTACTTAAAGCCGGTGTGGAACCGGAAAAACAGGAACGTCTTGTAGACTGGTTAAAGGAATCGGGTGTTGATGTCCATGTATCCGTCGGTGAATATCAGACGGTACTCGGTCTTGTGGGAGATACGGCAAAGATCGATATGGATCTCATCGAAAGCCTTGACATAGTGGATTCGGTAAAGCGTGTATCCGAGACGTTCAAGCAGGCCAACAGAAAATTCCATCCCGAGGATACCGTCGTAACGATAGGAGATGTAAAGATCGGCGGCGGAAACTTTGCACTGATTGCAGGCCCCTGTTCGGTTGAAAGCGAGGAACAGATCGTTTCTATCGCAAGAGATGTAAAGGCCGCAGGCGCCAATATGCTTCGAGGCGGCGCTTTTAAGCCCCGTACTTCACCCTATGATTTCCAGGGACTTAAAGCGGAAGGACTTGAACTATTAAAGATCGCCCGCAGGGAGACCGGTCTTCCAATAGTATCCGAGATCATGAACGTGGGTGATATCGGACTGTTTGAGGATGTGGATCTTCTTCAGGTCGGCGCCCGTAATATGCAGAACTTTGATCTCTTAAGGGAACTTGGCCACACCGATAAACCGATCTTATTAAAGCGCGGTCTTGCAAATACGTTAAAAGAACTCTTGATGAGCGCCGAATATATAATGGCAAGCGGCAATGACCGGATAATACTCTGCGAGCGGGGAATCCGTACTTTCGGAGATTATTTCAGGAACACCCTGGATCTTTCCGCGGTTCCGATGCTTCATGAACTGTCGCATCTTCCCGTGATAGTCGATCCGAGTCATGCAACGGGTATAGCCAGAATGGTCGCTCCCATGGCACTTGCCGCAACAGCAGCCGGCAGTGACGGACTTATTATAGAAGTACACAACGATCCCGCACATGCTCTTTGCGACGGTGCACAGTCGATCCGTCCCGAAGAATACGCGGACCTTGTAGGGAAAATAAAAGCTGTAAGAGAAGCTCTGGTGTAATGATCACCGGGCGGAACGGAGTAAAGTTATGAAAGTCGGAGTAGTAGGACTTGGGTTGATAGGCGGTTCTTTTGCCAAGGCATATTCAAAAGCCGGCATGGAAGTATACGCATATGATACGGACACATCCATCATGCATTTTGCGATGCTTTCGGGTGCCGTAAAGGCAGAACTTACCGACGATATATTGCCGGAATGCGATCTTATAATAATATCGACCTATCCCGAGGCAGCAATAGCATATATGGAACAGAAGGGCCCGCTTATCGGCTCCAAGCCTATAGTGGTCGATACATGCGGCACCAAAAGAAACGTGGTGAATGCCGGAATGGAAGTGGCTTCGCGTCACGGATTTACATATGTGGGCGGACATCCGATGGCCGGAACCCAGTTTTCGGGATTTAAGTATTCCAAGGATACTCTTTTTTACAGGGCACCGATGGTAATAGTTCCTCCCGTATACGACGATCCCGTTTTCCTTGATAAGATAAAACAGCTCTTAAAGCCCGCGGGATTTGGCAGTATCACGGTCACCACGGCCGATAAGCACGACGAAGTGATCGCATTTACGTCGCAGCTTGCGCATGTGGTTTCAAATGCCTATGTTAAAAGTCCGACCGCAAGAGTGCACGCAGGCTTCTCCGCGGGAAGCTACAAAGATCTTACGAGAGTAGCCTGGCTCAATCCCGATATGTGGACGGAACTGTTCTTTGACAACAAGGATTATCTTATAAATGAGGTGGATATTCTCATAAAGAATCTTACGGAATACAGAGACGCACTTGAAAACGACGACCGTGAAAAAATGAGACAGCTCTTAAGTGACGGCCGCCGTATCAAGGAGGAGATCGACGGTAATTGACCGGGTCATTTTACGAAATCGTTACAGTCGAATTTTTCGTTTTCGAAAATTTTCTGTATAGATTTGAGCAAGAATAAAACTATTTTGAGGCAACACGAAGTTCAAGAAATGGCGCAAATACGCCATTCTTGGACTTTTTTTAATTTTTTCATAATTAATTGTTAATATTTTGAGCCTTTTTAGTGTTAGGTCAGGTCTTTATTAGTGTAAGCAAGTTAAACCGATTTACTAAATCAATTAAGTACCTGTTAACCCATAGCAAATAATTAAAGAAGGGGACACGCAATGAGAAAGTTTAAGATCAACAAATCAATCGTAAGAGCTGCATCCGTATTGTTAAGCGCAAGCATGATGCTCACACCTATGGCTGCATACGCAGAAGGCGAACCCGCAGCCGATCCTACTCCTCAGGAGTTAATCGAAACATCCGATACGCTTCTTAGTGGTGCCGATGAGGCTATCAAAGATGCAGAAGTCAAATATGAATACGGTATGAGTCCGGTTGACTATTATAACAACAAGGACCTTGAAAGAGCTGATGAGAACGTAGGAGATGAAAGCTACAATTTATTTTCTCAGTACGGCCTTGAAGATGATCTCAATATTGTTGGATATCTTGCTGACAAGGTCGATAATGATAAAGTAGAAGCCAGCAATGCAGCAGCTTCTGACTACAATGAAAAATATAATGCGGCAGACACACTCTTAAACGCTGAAAACGGTGCCAAGAATGCAGCAGTAGCAGGCAAGAACAGCGCTGAAACCGTAGCAGGCACAACCGATGAGAAAGCAGATGCCAATGAAGCAGCAAAAG
>CACYCC010000057.1 GCA_902772805.1 uncultured Lachnospiraceae bacterium
ATCAAAAGACTCGGCGGACTTCATAAATTTATGAACTGGGACAGACCGATACTTACGGACTCGGGCGGATTTCAGGTGTTTTCCCTTGCGGGACTAAGAAAGATCAAAGAAGAAGGTGTCACGTTTCATTCGCATGTTGACGGCCGCATCATATTTATGGGACCCGAAGAAAGTATGAGAATACAGTCAAATCTTGCTTCGACCATTGCGATGGCATTTGACGAATGTCCTTCAAGTGTTGCCGATATAGGTTATGTCAAAGATTCCGTCGACAGGACAACCAGATGGCTTATAAGATGCAGGGATGAAATGAACAGGCTTAACTCGCTTGATGATACCATCAATAAACAGCAGCTCCTTTTCGGTATCAATCAGGGAGGCGTTTACGATCAGATCAGGATCGATCATGCGAAACGCATTTCGGAACTTGAACTTCCCGGCTATGCCGTAGGCGGTCTTGCCGTGGGTGAATCACATGAAGAGATGTATCATATACTCGATGTGACCGTTCCGCATCTTCCCAAAGATAAACCCGTATATCTTATGGGAGTCGGAACACCCGCCAATATTTTGGAGGGTGTGGAAAGAGGCGTAGATTTCTTTGATTGCGTATATCCTTCAAGAAACGGAAGACACGGTCATTTATACACGAATCACGGAAAAATAAATCTCTTTAACCAGCAATACGAAGACGATCTAAGACCGATCGAGGAGGGCTGTGAGTGTCCTGCATGCCGCATGTATTCAAGGGCTTACATAAGACATCTTCTTAAAGCCAAAGAAATGCTCGGAATGCGCTTATGTGTTCTTCATAATCTTTATTTTTACAATAAGATGATGGAGGAGATACGTGATGCCCTGGACAATGGAAAGTTTTCAGAGTACAAAAAGAACAAGTTGGACTCGATGGCCGCAGGCGAAGATAAATGATCGGATATGTGAATCATCCCCGGTAATTATTTTACCGGGGATAAAATTTTTATATATTTTACATTTATATTCTTGATAAATGGCTGAAAATTGTTTATTATTTTTCAGACGGATAACAGCATCCGTAGCAAAGGCTAAATTCAAACGGATGTTATATGTGATAAATGATGAATCTTCATTTATCGGCGTGAACGGAGACAGATATGTTAAATTATGTATTACTTGATGCGGCAACTCAGGAAGTTTCTCCCATGGCTTCACTTCTTACCATGGTAATACCTTTTGCCATACTGGGACTTTTCTTTTACTTTATGATCATCAAGCCTCAGAAAAAAGAACAGAAGAGAACGGCTGCCATGCTTTCATCACTTGAAGTCGGTGATGCTGTACTTACAAATTCGGGATTTTACGGAAATGTTATCGATATTACCGATGATACCGTTATCATCGAATTCGGTAACAACAAAAACTGCCGTATTCCCATGCAGAAGAGTGCCATAGCTCAGGTTGAAAAGGCTGAGTCATAACTTTGTAAGCATTTCTGTATAAAACAATACATACTGAATCAAAAAGCAAGGTCGACGACCTTGCTTTTATTTTTCCGTTAAACCGATCAAACATGATCGATAAAATCCTTAAATCCCGATATAAGATCTTAATTTACCAAAATCTCCGTTATTGAACGTTTCGATATCAACTCCTGTTGTGTTAACAAGACAATCGGTAAGAAGATAGAAATCTATCCCGAGTTTTAAAGCCGAAGAATCTTCAACCGCATCATTTCCCACCATAAGGCATTGTTCTGGTTTGAGACCGAGTTCATCAAGAAGTTCTCTGTAATACTCGGGATTTGGCTTGGCGTAATGACAGTTTTCATATACCGTAACTTTTAAAAATTCATTTTTATCAAGACCGGCCCAATTAATCCTTTTATCTGTCGCAACAGCAGGAAATATCGGATTTGTCGCAAGTACAACTCTGTACCCCGCTGCTTTCAGATCTTTGACAAGTCTCGCGGATTCTTCGTTAAAACCGACATAATTCTTGGCATCCTCGAAAAGAGTGGCATAAAACTCATCAAAAAGCGGTTTGTCCTCTTCGGTTTTATGTCCTGTGATCTCGGAATATTTATTCCAAAAAGCTTCCTCATTGGTCTTTGATCCGTCATTGAGTGCCATTGCTTTGGTACCTGCCCAGATCGTGCTTACCAGATCTATCGATCTGTCGTATCCCTTCTCATGTGCAAACTTGATAAGATCTTTAAAATATGTATTTGTAAATACATCCATATCCATGGGAAGAAGAGTTCCGTCCAGATCGAAAAGTATTGTATTTATCTCGGGATTCATTCTTTTAAGTCCTTTCCGGAAATACTGATCGACCGAAAAACCGCTTGGTTTTCGTGCCGTCGATTCAACATTTTATCACAAATGGTTTATTATTGCCAAATATAACGCAATAATGTATATTTATTATTTAACGGGGAATTACAGTATATATTTAGGAATGGAGCAATTTATGATTTTAAAGATAAAAAGATTTGCGACGATTATATTTTCTTTTGCCATGACGATTAGTCTTATCGCATGCGAAATGCCCGGAAGATCGACAAAATCGAGCGCTTCTATCGAAGAACTTGAGGAAATAACGGAAGATGATTTTATTGGGATATGGCATTGCGCTGACGATACCGATGATATATGGCTTGAATTTTATGAAGGCGGCGAGGGTATTTATACCTTAAACGGTCACGAAACAGACATTTCCTGGAAATTAAGGGACGACGGAATGTCATTTAAATTAAACGGTTCCAAATATACCGTTAAATCGCGTGGCAAGAATTCTTTGAAAGTAACCGATCCCGACGGCAATAAAGCATCATATTCCAGGGAAAATGAAAAAGATTCGGCCCTTAAAAAGACCGAAAATCCTTCCAAGAAAGGTTTGCTGTCCGAAAAATACCAAAGAGGCCTTTCGGGAAAGGGCAACAAAGGTAACGATCCCGAAAAAGACGGTATATATTATGATTTTCCTTGCGGAACTTTTGCGGGTGTTTTCATAAAAGATGCCGCCGACCCCGACAGTGCAGAATATTACGATCTTTCTTCTTTTGAATTAAGAGTTGATAAAGATATGACGGGCCTGTTTATTATTGAGGGTCAGTCATATGATGTTTCGGTTGAATTTGACGGCGAAAATGTAGCGGTTTATTTTACCGGATATTCCAATGTTTTAAACGGATATATGGATGAAAATGCGTTGCATCTCCTTGATATATATGAAGACTCCGTTACCGAATATTTATTTGCTTTACCCGATGTCGATCCAAGTACCCTTCTTCCCGATTCGGTTAAGGATCCCGGCAACGATCAACCCTCTACAGTTTCTTTGGACCTTGTCGGTGAATTCTATTTCTTTGAGATGAATGTCGATGATATGGCATACACATGGGAAGACCTGGGTGACATCAATTATTCGATAGTATTCAATTCAGATGGTACCGGTTACATTAATATGGACGGAGAATATGATTATTTCGATTATACATTCGATTATGATACCCTTCAGGGTGCTATATATGTTGACAATGAAAAGATCGAAATATATGCGCTTGAAATTGACGGCGGACTTACCGTCACGCTGTTAGAAGACGATGATTACATCGTATATTACAGACAATCATAACGGAGAGTAGATAATGAATTACAACATTACATGTATTCCCGGTGACGGTATCGGACCGGAGATCGTGGCTGCGGCCAAAAAAGTGCTTGTTAAAACCGCAAATACTTACGGACATCACTTTGAATTCAAAGATATATTAATGGGTGGGGCTTCCATTGATGTTCACGGAATACCGTTAACCGATGAAGCGATCGCCGACGCCAAGGCTGCCGATGCGGTGCTGATGGGATCGATAGGCGGAGATACCAATACAAGTCCGTGGTATAAATTAGAGCCTTCAAAACGTCCCGAGGCAGGACTTCTTAAGATAAGAAAAGAACTCGGACTGTTTGCAAACCTTCGCCCGGCTTTACTGTACAGTGAATTATCTGATGCCTGTGTTCTTAAAAAAGAAACTTCCGATGCCGGATTCGATCTTATAATAGTAAGAGAACTTACCGGCGGACTGTATTTCGGCGAAAGAAAGACCATAACAGAAAACGGTGTCAGAAAAGCCGTTGATACTCTTACATATGATGAAAATGAGATAAGAAGAGTAGCCGTAAAGGCTTTTGAGATCGCAAAAAAGCGCCGTAAAAAAGTAACTTCCGTCGATAAAGCAAATGTACTTGATTCTTCAAGACTTTGGAGAGCGGTCGTCAATGAAGTGGCTGCCGATTATCCCGACATCACAGTGGAACATATGCTTGTCGATAACTGTGCCATGCAGCTTGTTAAAGACCCCGCACAGTTTGACGTTATACTTACCGAAAACATGTTTGGAGATATCTTATCGGATGAAGCCAGTATGATAACGGGATCCATAGGAATGTTAGCCAGCGCTTCATTAAACGAGACCAAATTCGGATTGTACGAGCCCAGCCACGGATCGGCTCCCGATATTGCCGGAAAAGATATTGCAAACCCCATTGCAACCATTCTCTCGGCGGCTATGATGTTAAGATTCAGTCTGGATCTTTCAAAAGAAGCCGATGCGATCGAGGCCGCTGTAAAGAAAGCCTTAAAAGACGGATATCGTACAGGCGACATCTATACGGAAGGTACTACAAAAGTCGGATGCTCTCAAATGGGCGATATAATATGTGATAACATTTAACAGATCATTTCAATAAAAAGCGGCAGACCGTAATAATACGATCTCGCGGAACGGAGAAAAATGAAAAGCGATAATGTAAAATGCGGCACCCAGCAGGCGCCCCACAGAAGTTTGTTCAATGCACTCGGATTTACCGAAGAAGAAATGAAAAAGCCCATGATCGGTATAGTATCTTCATACAATGAGATCGTACCCGGTCACATGAATCTTGATAAGATCACGGAAGCCGTAAAACTCGGTGTTGCGGAAGCGGGCGGTATGCCCGTGGTATTTCCTGCGATAGCCGTTTGCGACGGTATCGCGATGGGACATATCGGTATGAAATATTCTCTTGTTACAAGAGATCTTATCGCCGATTCTACAGAATGTATGGCACTTGCCCATCAGTTTGACGGTCTTGTAATGATCCCCAACTGCGATAAAAACGTACCCGGTCTTTTGATGGCAGCCGCAAGAGTAAATATTCCCACAGTGTTCGTATCCGGAGGTCCCATGCTCGCAGGCCGTGTTAAAGGTAAGAAGAGAAGCCTTTCCGCAATGTTTGAAGCAGTCGGAGAATATGCCGCCGACAAGATAACACTTGATGATCTTACATATATGGAAGAACATGTATGTCCCACCTGCGGATCGTGTTCCGGTATGTATACCGCAAATTCCATGAATTGCTTAACCGAAGCGATCGGTATGGGACTTAAAGGTAACGGAACGATACCCGCTGTATACAGCGAACGTATACGTCTTGCCAAGCATGCCGGCAATAAGATAATGGAACTTGTCGAAAAGAATATCCGTCCTCGTGATATTATGACAAAAGAAGCATTTATCAATGCCCTTACCGTTGATATGGCACTCGGATGTTCTACAAATACAATGCTTCATCTTCCTGCCATCGCACATGAAGCAGGTGTTGATATAAACTTAGAGATCGCCAATGAGCTTTCCGCCAAGACACCCAATCTTTGTCATCTTGCACCTGCGGGTCCCACATACATGGAAGATCTCAATGAAGCCGGCGGTGTTTATGCCGTAATGAACGAGCTTTCAAAACTTGGACTTCTTAATCTTGACATCATTACCGCAACCGGTAAAACAGTCGGTGAGAACATAAAGAACTGCATAGATCTCGATCCCGAGGTTATAAGACCTGTCGACAATCCTTATTCCAAGACAGGCGGTATTACCGTTCTTAAGGGAAATCTTGCACCCGAAGGTTCTGTCGTAAAACGTTCGGCCGTTGTTGCCGAAATGCTCGAACATACCGGTCCCGCAAGAGTATTTGACTGTGAAGATGATGCCATTGTAGCCATAAAAGGCGGCAAGATCGTACCTGGTGACGTTGTTGTCATCAGATATGAAGGTCCCAAAGGCGGACCCGGCATGAGAGAAATGCTCAATCCCACATCCGCAATTGCCGGAATGGGACTCGGATCTTCAGTTGCTCTTATTACCGACGGAAGATTTTCGGGCGCTTCAAGAGGAGCTTCCATCGGTCACGTATCTCCCGAAGCAGCTCTGGGCGGACCTATCGCTTTTGTACACGAAGGCGATATGATCCACATAGACATAAATAACAATAAGATCGAAATGCTTGTTTCCGACGAGGAGATAAATGCCCGCAAACAGGGATGGACTCCCAAGGAAACCGATATTAAATCCGGATATCTCTTAAGATATCGTGAACTTGTAACAAGTGCATCAAAAGGTGCGGTATTACAAGTTCCCGGAAAGGAGAATTGATCATGCAGCTTACAGGTTCCGAAATAGTAGTTGAATGTTTAAAAGAACAGGGAGTCGATACCGTATTCGGTTATCCCGGAGGAACTATTCTCAATGTTTACGATGCTCTTTATTCTCACAGCGAGATTAAGCATATTCTTACAAGTCATGAGCAGGGAGCTTCCCATGCTGCGGACGGATATGCACGTTCTACCGGAAAAGTAGGAGTATGTCTTGCAACATCCGGTCCCGGTGCAACAAACCTTGTAACAGGTATCGCAACGGCATATATGGATTCGGTTCCCATGGTAGCCATCACCGCTAACGTTGTTCTTCCCTGGCTTGGCAAAGATACATTCCAGGAAGTCGATATCGCAGGTGTAACCATGCCCATCACCAAGCATGGATTTATCGTAAAAGACGTCACAAAACTTGCGGATACGTTAAGAAGAGCGTTTGAGATAGCTAAAAGCGGACGTCCCGGTCCGGTACTTGTAGATATTACCAAGGATGTTACCGCAGCAAAGTGTAACTATGAGAAAAAGACGATCGCTCCCGTAAAAAATATCAATAAATTTACGGAAGAAGATATCGATGCCGTTATCAAACTCATCAAAAAGGCCAAAAAGCCCTATATCTATGTCGGTGGCGGCGCTATCATAAGCGGCGCTGACAAAGAAGTCAGAAAATTTGCGGACCTTATCGATGCACCCGTATGCGATACCTTAATGGGTAAAGGTGCGTTTGATGCTTACTCAGACAGATATACCGGTATGATCGGTATGCACGGCACCAAGACTTCAAACCTTGGTGTAAGTGAATGCGATCTGCTTATAGCACTCGGTGCAAGATTTTCGGATCGTGTGGTAGGAAATGTCGCTTCTTTTGCCAAAGGTGCAAAAGTTATACATTTCGATATAGATGCCGCTGAGATCAACAAAAACATCAAGACCACGGCATCGGTGATCGGAGATCTTAATGACGCACTTAAAGTCGTTAAAAAAAAGCTTGAAAAAGAAGATAAGATAGCTCATCCCGATTGGATGAAAAAGATCGCCGAACTAAAAAAGAATTATCCCCTTGATTATGACCGCACAAAACTTACCTGTCCTTTTGTTATCGAAGAAACAGACAAGGTTACCAAGGGCGGTGCAATCATAACAACAGATGTCGGACAGCATCAGATCTGGGCATCCCAGTATTATAAGTTTACCAAGCCCCGTACATTCCTTTCATCGGGAGGTCTCGGTACCATGGGATACGGACTCGGTGCATGCATAGGTGCAAAAGTCGGCAATCCCGACAAAGTTTGTATCAACATTGCCGGTGACGGATGTTTCAGAATGAATTTAAACGAACTGGCAACCGCTTCAAGATTCGACATCCCGATCATTGAGATCGTTATCAACAACCATGTTCTCGGTATGGTACGCCAGTGGCAGACACTTTTCTACGGCGGAAGATATTCACAGACCGTTTTAAACGATAAGGTTGATTTTACCGTTGTGGCAAAAGGTCTCGGATGCGATGCCTACAGAGTCACCAAAAAAGAAGAGTTTGCTCCCGCACTCAAGAAAGCCATCAAAAACAATCGTCCCGCAGTTATAGAATGCATAATTGACGAAGACGACAAGGTATTCCCCATGGTTCCCGGCGGAAAGCCTTTAAGCGATGTTTTTGATGAAAAGGATTACAATAAAGGGTAAAAAATATAGGAATGGCAAGAAAGATCCTTAATGTGACCCTTTCACTTGTCATTTTCCTCACCGTTTTGACCGGAGCGGCATATATAATGCTTGCCAAGTATTATGAAGGCGGTTTTTCTTTTAACACATGGATAAACGGTGTTTACTGTACCGGTCGGTCGGTAGAAGAGGTAAATGACGAACTAAAGGGAAGATATGAGACAAGATCGATCGAAGTAAACGAGCCCGAAGGTAAGATAGAATATATCTTTCCCGATGAGATCAACTACAGGATCGATTTCACATCATATCTTAACAACATAATGGAAAAGCAGAATCCCTATCTTTGGATAAAGAATATGAAGGATTCTGTTAAGCTTGCGGATATTGAGCCCGATTTTTCTTACGACGAAGAAGCTTTGTGCTACCAGATCGAACGTTTGAGTTTTGTAAAAGAACACAAAGCGCGTCCCGTATCGGGTGTCAGGATCAAAAAGACAGAGAGAGGATACGAACTCTTTGACGATCACTTTAAGACACTCAACGAGGATATGGTATACGATACCGTAAGAAAGGCCCTTTACAGTGAAGACAGTGTCGTTTTTGACGATTCTTTTCTCATAGATCCCGTCTATACCGAGGAAGAATTAAGAC
This sequence comes from uncultured Lachnospiraceae bacterium, assembly GCA_902772805.1. Classification (GTDB taxonomy): domain Bacteria; phylum Bacillota; class Clostridia; order Lachnospirales; family Lachnospiraceae; genus UBA1258. Next base: position 8,767 of record CACYCC010000057.1, read on the forward strand.
TCATCAACGAATACAAAGATGTCGGCGATTTTTTAAAAACCAGGATCATACTTGATATGGGAGCGGAACAGATTCCCATAGATTCCGCTGTTTTAAGCGAATTTCTGGTAGCCGACGGAGATTGTAATTTTAAGAGAAACGAAGACGGTTCTTTGTACATCGATGAAGAAAAGATCGTACAATACATGGACGATCTGTGTTCTATGTATGACACTTATGACAAAGAACGCGTATTCACGACCATAAAGGGCGAAGAGAAAGTTATCAAGAACATTTATTACGGAACGCTTCTCGATCATAAAGCCGAATGTGATTATCTTGTTAACGCCATAAAGACCGGAATAACGGAAACGCATATTCCCAAATATATAAGGCAGGGGTATGTAAGAGGGCTTGACGATATAGGAAAT
>CACYCC010000058.1 GCA_902772805.1 uncultured Lachnospiraceae bacterium
ATGACAAACCAGGATCCCGGTGTAGATCAGGCTGAGTCAGGAGTAGAACTGCTTACGGAATTGTAAGTTTTTTGCGCAACATAAACGGCGTCGAGACGGTAGTTTAACGGATACTATAGTATTATAACTGTTAAAAAAGGGTGAAAAGGAGAGATCATTGAGAAAACCGGATTATAAAGAAATTTTCGATAATTTAAATCCCGGCTTCTTTGACAGAGAGTACTTAAGGGATATGAAAGAAGACTGGATATTTGCCGAACTGGTTATGGATTTAAAGAAAGAACTACCGGTGACAGATCCGGTGCCTTGTCCCGAAGACATTGTATTTAAGCGCTTTGAAGGAAATATCGAGGTGCTTAGGGAGGCGGTTTTTGAGGTTGACGAGGACTGGGTTCGGTATTTTAACGAGGGCGGCAGTTATTTTTGCGCTTATGACAACGATGAGATCGCTTCTTTTTGCTTTCTCGGTGAAATGGGACGAGTGGGAGGATTAAGGATCGGAGGGCCCGGCTGTGTTGGAACGGTTCCTAAGTTTCGCAAGCAGGGTATCGGCCTTAGAATGGTTCAAGTCGGCACAGAGATTTTAAAACGTGATGGTTTTGACCTTTCATGGGTTCACTTTACGCATCTTGAAAAGTGGTATATGAAAATCGGTTATGAGCCTGTTCTTCACTGGAACTGTAAAGGATTTATTTAGATCCCCCCTTGTGGACTAAGATACGGAGGTTTATGAAATGGTAAAATCGATCGATGCGAATGTGGAATACACATATTTGGAACTGAGAGAAAAACCGGATCTAAAGGATATGGCTGCAGACTGGTTTAATAAAAAGTGGGGAGTCCCTAAAGAGGCATATCTTGAATGCATGACTGCATACCTTAATAAAGAAACCGAAAACGGCTGGTATTTATGCATGTTGGAAGACCAAATTGTTGGCGGGTTAGGTGTGATCGATAATGATTTTCATGACAGGAAAGATTTAAGCCCCAATGTTTGCGCGGTATATACCGAAGAGGCTCATCGTGGCCGGGGTATAGCGGGTAAACTTTTGAATCTTGCGGTGGATGACATGAAGAAAAAGGGCATATCACCTGTTTATCTCGTAACAGATCATACCGGATTCTATGAGCGTTACGGATGGGAATTCTTTTGTATGGCGCAGGGAGATGATGAGCCCGAGCAGACGAGATTGTATATTCACAGGTAGATCGCAAGAAGTGAAAAGGAGCATAAACAATGATCCAATTTGGAATGCCTACACTGATCGAAAACAAAACGCTTGAAGAAAATGCAGAGCTTTGCAAAAGCCTGGGGCTTAAGTTCATTGAGCTTAATATGAATTTTCCGGAATATCAGGCGGATGAACTTAAAAGAACAGATCATCTTGTCGATCTTGCAAAAAAGACGGGCATCTATTATACCCTCCACCTTGATGAAAATCTGAATATAGCGGATTTTAACAGGCTTGTTACCGAGGCTTATCTTGAAACTGTAAGACAATCCATAGAAGTGCTTGCCAAACTTCTTCCGCTAAGGGACAAGTACGGTGATCCCACTCAGCCCTTAACCCTTAATATGCACATGAACCATGGCATATATATCACGTTGCCGGATAAAAAAGTTCAGATGTATGACCGGGATTTCGATATATACATGAAATCCTTTGAAGTTTTTCGCTCAAAGTGTGAAGAGTGGACAGACGGTCGTGATATTCGTATTGTGGTAGAAAATACAGACGGATTTCGTGACTACGAGAAAAAGGCGATAGGGTATCTTTTAAAGAGCCCTGTGTTTGGCTTAACCTGGGATATCGGACATTCCAAGGCAACGGGTGAGCGAGATGTTCCCTTTATCATGGAGCACAAAGAAAATCTTATGCATTTTCATATTCATGACGGCTCCGAGAATCCGCCCAAAAATCATCTTGCACTCGGGGACGGTGAGATAGATCTGTTAGACAGACTAAATCTTGCCGAGGATCAAAATGCCCGATGCGTTCTGGAAACCAAAACTGTAGAAGCATTGAAAAAATCGGTTAAATGGCTGCAGAATAGAGATTATATAAAATGAGACACCCGTTATTTATGTACATATGAAAGGAAATCTTGGATGAGAAAATAGTTATTGGCTGTATTCAGCGGTTTTCCGGATCATCATTTTTCAAAAGAGATAGCAAAGCGCTTAAGCGAAGAACTGACCGTACGTAAGAGCATCGTTTTTATCACGGCATGTCCGTTTGACTATGCGCAAAATGACGATGATTGCAACGGCATGCATGAGATGTTCGCCGAACAGGGAATGGCTTTTGATAAGCATTGCGTAATAGACAAAAGAACAAAACCGGCGGAAGCCAAAGCTCTTGTCGAAAATGCCGACTGTATATTTCTTATGGGCGGCGGAGCCTGCACAGAGCAGCTTGATTTTATCAAAGAAAAGGATTGTTATGAGGCATTGCTTGACTGCCATGCGGTGATACTTGGTGTAAGTGCGGGTTCCATGAATATGGCGCGGGACACGGTAGATTTCTTTGATTCGCCTGAGCCGTTTCCCGGGCTTGGTCTTACGAATATTACCGTTACCTGCCATCACGATCCGAAAGATACATGGCGATACGAGCGTACACTTGAGATATCTGAGAACCGTACGGTTTATGCAATGGAGGATATGAGTGCGTTCTTTATAAAAGGCGGAAAGATCGATGTCGTCGGGACGATCTGGCATGCAGCAAAAAGAAAACTGCGCCCCGTCACGGACGATGATATACAAGAACTTGAACAGGACGAGTTTCGAAGAGTATTTGATACGATTCCCGATAAGTTCGATAAATACCGTCCCAGATACAGCGAGGAATTGTTTGCTTTTTTAAACGACCGGGCCGGGATCGGACCAGGAAAGCGTGTACTGGAGATCGGACCGGGAACCGGGCAGGCGACGGAACCCGTACTTTTGACCGGATGCGAATATCATGCCATTGAACTCGGTGAGCATCTCTACCGTAAAATGAAAGAAAAATACGGGAAACTATCGAATTTCAACATAGTAAACGATGACTTCATCACACATGATTTCGGCGACATGAAGTTCGACATGATCTATTCGGCAGCCACTATCCAGTGGATCCCCGAAGAGATCGCGTTTTCAAAGACCTATGAACTTTTAAAGCCGGGCGGAACGCTTGCCATGATGTTTACCACATCGGAATACAGGTCGGAAAACGAGCCTTTGTATGAGAAGATACAGGCGCTTTATGATAAATATTACAAACCGGATATTTCGTACACACACGGGAAATTTAACTATACAGCCGCACCCGGATACGGATATTCGGAAGCAAAGAGGTACGAGTTCAAAGGACAAAGAGTATTCACTGCGGACGAATATGTCGAATTTTCGGGAACGCACTGCGATCATATCGTGATCCCGGAACCTATCCGCAGCGAGTTTTTTAAAGGCTTAAAAAATGCGGTACTTGAAGCCGGAGACAGGATCGTTTTCAACGATACATATGTTTTGTATCTTGTAAGGAAACCCTTGACGCAAAGGTATATCTGTGATAAAAGTTTATTAAGTTTTTAAATTCTTTAGGAAAGTGAGGTTATCTTAATGTATTCGGAAAGAACAGAGATTGTAAAAGTATATAGTATGATGACCTCGGTTTCTGCCCTTTGATCCATACAGGGAATATATTATTTTGGATTACAGACCGTGGCATGATTGTCACGGTTTTTCTATTTTTTGACGCGAAACTCTATTCTCGCACATTTCGGGCGGTTTTCCGGTATAAAAGGTCTCCATACTATCAGCTGTCGGTAAAAAGAAAACGATCGATCAATAAGGAGACAAAACATTGAACACTGTAAATTTGAGTAACGAAAAAAGGAATGAAAAAACCGGAAGAATATCTGAGATAAATAAAAACATCTATAAGATAAGATTCATGGGGCGGGAAATACCCGCAAAGTTAAAAGGATATTTTTACGAAGAAGACGCGGATAAACTTCCCGTAGTAGGCGATTATGTGACATTTTTGTATAATGAGGGAGGCGATTCGCTGATACTGTCGGTGTGCGAAAGAAAGAGCTTTCTTCAAAGACCGGACCAGTCCAAAACAGGTGTTATGCAATATATGGTCGCGAATGTGGATTACCTGTTTATCGTCACATCTTTAAACGAAGACTATAATTATAACCGCATAGCAAGATATGCAAGCATTGCCGTTCAGGGCGGAGCAATACCGGTTGTGATCCTCACAAAATCAGATCTTTGCAGCAATCCCGGCCGGTATATGCGTGAAGTGGAACAGATTTCCGATAAGGTACGCGTTCATGCGATCTCAGCCATTTACGGCATCGGTCTTGATGAGCTTAAAGAGTATATGACTCCCGGGATCACCATCTGTCTGATGGGATCCTCGGGCGCCGGAAAATCAACACTGATCAATTCATTGACCGGCGAAGAGACCATGAAGACGTCTGAGATAAGAGAAGATGATGACAAGGGCAGACATACGACCACTTACAGAAAGCTTATCGAGCTTCCGGGCGATGTCACGATCATTGATACCCCCGGCATGCGTGAAGTAGGCATGGCGAACGTACAGGAAGGGATCGATGAGACCTTTTCGGATATCGTGGAACTGGAAAGCAAATGCAAATTCAGCAACTGCAGACACGATACCGAACCGGGATGCGCGATAAAAGCTGCTATCGCAAGCGGAGAACTGTCTGCGGAAAGGTATGAACTCTATGTAAACTTAGGCAGAGAAAATACCAAAAACCATGCCATGAAAAAAGAAATATCAAAGTGGGCAAAAGCCTACAAGAAACTTGAACGGATAAACCGGGAACTTTAGGAGAAGAAGTGAAGAAAAACAATAATAAGAAAAAAGAAAAACTGTCTTTTGGCGCAACGATGAAAAATGCATGGTTTGCGATGAAGCTAGCGGCAACGATCTGCCCGAGTTTCATTGTGCATACCATCATAATGTGGCTCATCGGACAAAGCGAATGGGTGTTTTTTGACGGCGTATTTATGAAGGTCATCGTAAACGCTTTGTCGGAAGGCAGGGAGTTTTCAAGCATTTTAAGATTTATCCTGATATGCGGTGCGATCTTCTGCGCGCTGGCGATCTATACGGGATATGTGGATAATGTCGTTTATCCCTTAAAGACGAACAGACTTTACGGAGGCATCTACAAAAAACTCTACGCCAAGGCCAAAAATGTGGAGCTTTCCTGCTATGAGGATCCGGATTTTTATAACCGCTATACCATGGCAATGGATGGTGCGGAAACAAAAATCACGGCTGTTATCCGAGGAATGATAGGCGCAGTTATCGGCACTGCAGCTTCCGTTTCGGTGTTTTATATGATGTATGAGATCGATCATTATGCGATGCTTTTTATCATCTCGCCGCTGATCGGTAATTTTCTTTTTGGAAATCTTAAAAACAAATATGACTATATGAGATACAAGGAACAGGCCCCCAATGAGAAGGTTCTTAATTACGTAAGCCGTATGATGTACCTTCCCGACGGAGCCAAGGAGATAAGGCTTTCCAATGTTTTCTCACTTTTACGAAAACAGTATGGGGATGCAACGGTAAATAACGTTGGTGTTGCCAATAAATATGCTTTTCGCAATGCCCATATGAACTTCTGGCGCATCACCTTTACGTTTACCGTTATCTTTGAAGGCGTGCTCCTTTATGCGATCTACAGAAACAGAGTAACGGGAACGATCACGTTAGCAGAACTTACCATCATGACGAGCCTGATGGTCGCAATGACATGGATACTCATAAGAGTATTTGAAAACATCATGGAAGTTCTTAAAAACGGTATGTTTATAAACAATCTCAAGGGATTTCTTGAGTACGAAGAGAAGATCCCCGAGGATTTTGACGGTGAAATGCCCGATGCCGAATTTAAGAGCCTGGAATTCAAAAATGTTTCTTTTTCCTACAAGGACAAAGAGATCATTCACGATCTTTCGTTTAAGATAAGCCAAGGTGAGATCGCGGCACTCGTGGGACATAACGGCGCCGGAAAGACAACGATCATCAAGCTTATGTTAAGACTTTACGACCCGGATTCCGGTACGATCTTATATAACGGCAAGGACATAAAGACCTACAATTTAAAGGCCTACAGGGATATCTTTGCCACCACATTCCAGGATTTCAGACTCTTTGGTATGACGGTAAAAGAAAACGTCCTTATGGGAAGACACTATGAAAACGAGGATGAGCTTGTAAAAGAAGCGCTTAAAAAGGCGGATGTCTGGGAGCGTATCGAGGAACTTGATAAGGGTATTGATTCCGTGATGACCAAGGAATTTGATGAAGAGGGGTGTGTACTTTCGGGCGGTGAGAGTCAGAAAGTGGCCGTTGCAAGGACCTTTATAAAGGATGCGCCGCTAAAGATATTTGACGAACCCTCAAGTGCGCTTGATCCAATAGCCGAGTATGAACTGTTTAACAGCATCATAAACGAGGGTAAAGATCACACCATGCTCTTTATCTCTCACAGGCTTTCTTCCGTAAAGAACTGTGACATAGTTTTTATGCTTGAAAACGGAACACTCATAGAAGAGGGAACTCACAGCGAACTTATGTTAAAAAACGGAAGTTATGCCGCAATGTACAAAAAACAGGCGATGAACTACCTCGCGATAGAGAACGAAGAGGAGGTGATCGCATAATGAAGTATGTACCCAAAGAAGAACGGAAAAAAACAAAACAGTCCATAAAGACCGTATTTTCCAACAATTTCTACATGCTAAAACTTATATTTCAAGCGTCGCCCTCTTTTGTGATATTTCAGGCTGCGGATGCGGTAAGAGGACAGCTGTCCATTTTCTTTGAGCATACCGTACTGATCGGTTATGTTCTGGAAGCTGCGGAGTTTGGTTATCCCTTTAAACGTGTGGCATGGGTGATCCTCCTGCTTGCGGCGCTAATAACGGTCGGAATGCTATTTACGGTCTATCAAAGCGACTATGTAGGTCCGAGAGAAAGGCCTAAGGTTCGCGAAAAGATCAAGATGAAGCTTTACGAAAAAGCAAGAGACATGGATCTTGAGTGCTATGACGATCCGGAATTTTACAACAGTCAGGTGCTTGCCATATCGCAGATCGACGACCAGATCGAAAGAGTCATAAAGTTTGTCATAGATACGCTGAGCGGCCTTGCGGCTTTTACTTCAACGGCGATCTACTTTCTTTATAAGGATAAGACAGCCATCCTGTTTGCGCTTGGTGCCTTTGTGCTGTCGATGATATTTGAACAGCTCTATAACAAGCAAAATTACCTTGCCAAGGTCGAAAACATACCTGCATCCAGAAAGCGCGACTACATAAAGAGGATATACTACCTCAACGATTACGCCAAAGAGATAAGGCTAAATCCCGGCGTTTCGGATGTCCTCATCAAGCGTTTTGATGCCGCCAACGACGAAGTCTACGCAGTTGAGAAGAAATATGCGTTAAAGAAGTGGTTCTTCGGATTTATGCGGCGCTATGTCTGCAACAGCTTTTTCGCGGATGTTCTTTTTATAGGTTATCTCGTATATCAGGCGGCTGTCCTTCACACCATATCTTACAGCACTCTGGCGATCCTTTACGGGTCATTCGGAAGGCTTAAGAACAGCATGAGAGTATTTTCGGAGACCTATCCGTTCGCCTGCGAGACAAGCTTATACGTGAATAAGATAAGAGAATTCTTAAATTATGAGCCCAAGATCGTGTCCAAGGAGAACCTCATACCTACCGAAGCCGCAAAAGAGATCGAACTCGATAAGGTTTCTTTTGCCTACGGAAAAAATAAGGATATGCTCATAAAGGATATGGACCTTCACATAAAGCCCGGTGAAAAGATCGCACTCGTGGGATATAACGGCGCGGGAAAAACAACACTGGTTAAGCTTTTAATGAGGCTTTATGACACCAAAGGCGGTGTGATCAGGGCTGACGGCAGGGATATCAGGGAATACGATCCGAGGAAATATCATGATACCATCGGTACGGTATTCCAGGATTTCCAGATCTTTGCGGGAACGGTAAAAGAAAACGTAGTGCTTGATGTGGCCGATAATGTCAAAGATGACGGTATCAGGAAGGCACTTTCACAGAGTGGTCTTATGGAGCGCATCGACAGATTTGATAAAGGCCTGAATACGGATCTTACCACCGAGTTCTCCGAGACCGGTGTAAACCTTTCGGGCGGTGAAAGCCAGAAGCTTGCGGTATCAAGGGTATTCTACAAAAATGCCGGACTTATGATACTTGACGAGCCTTCAAGCGCGCTCGATCCCATTGCGGAATATCAGCTCAATCACGCAATGCTTGAAGCGACAGGTGACAAAACGGTGATCTTCATATCTCACCGTCTTTCCACCACCAGGATCGCGGACAGGATCATAATGCTTGAAAAAGGAAACATCGTTGAGCAGGGAACACACGAAGAACTGCTTGCCATGAACGGAAAATACGCACAGATGTGGAAGGTTCAGGCCGGGGCCTACATCGCAGTTTAACGCGGGAGGTTCGGCCGGAGCCTGCATCACAGTTTAACGCGGGAGGTATAGAATGGCTACATACGTGATGGGTGATATTCACGGTGAATACGATATGTTCATTAAGATGCTTGATAAGATCGGGCTAAAAGAAAACGACGAACTCTATCTGATGGGTGACGTGGTGGACAGAGGCCCGCATCCGATCAAGGTACTTATGAAGATAATGGAAATGCCGAATGTGATACCGATCGTAGGCAATCATGAACTTATGGCTCTTGAGGGGCTTAAATTCTTAAACAG
>CACYCC010000059.1 GCA_902772805.1 uncultured Lachnospiraceae bacterium
AGCTTATGCTATATGGATCCCGAAGGTTCGATCCGGGTACTTGAGAATTTCCCTTATTTCAACAACTACGATATCTGGGTCAAAGACGAAGATACACTCTTTGTCATGTCAAGTGCCGGAATCTATGTCGTGGAACGTGACGAACTTGTTGATGGCGGCGATATGGTCTGGGAACTTCTTGACGCAAGACGGGGTCTGGGAACTTCTCTTACCGCCAATTCCTGGAACTATTACAACGGTAACGGCGAGCTGTTCCTTCCCTGCGATACCGGTGTTTATATAATAGATGTGGATAAATACAACAGTGATGTGCGCTCTTACCGCATGCAGCTTGCTTCCGTGAAAATGGAAGGTATTACACAGCCGATCAGCCGTAAAGGTGCCATTACCGTAGGACAGGGTGTCAACCGCGTGGAACTTTCTCCCGAGATACTCAACTATACGATCCAGGAACCGAATGTGGGTTATTTCCTGGATGGCTTCGATCCGCAATGGACGATCGTTCCCCAGAACAGTTTAAACAATATCATTTATATCAATCTTCCCGCGGGCGAATATGTATTCCATCTCGCGATCTTTGACAGCGCCGGCTCAAGGGTTTTGGAGGAACGTAAATTCGATATCGTAAAAGAAGGCGAATTTTTCGAGCGTACTTCTTTTAAAGTCTATATGTTGCTGTTACTTGCCCTGATCGTTATCTGGTTTACGTGGTTTGTTGTTCAAAGACAGTTAAACCAGCAGCAGATCAAGTTAAATATGGCCAATGAGACCGTTATGGCCATAGCAAACGCAGTCGATGCCAAAGATGTGCGTACGCATCAGCACTCTCTTCGTGTTGCGGAATATTCGGCACTTATCGCTCAGGAAATGGGATGTTATAAAGGTGTTCACAAAAAGAAAGAGCTTTCAAGCCTTCGTAAAGCCGCACAGCTTCACGATATAGGTAAGATCGGTGTTCCCGACAGTGTGCTTAACAAAGTCGGGCGTCTTACCGACGAGGAATATGTTCAGATGAAGTCGCACGTCACCAGAGGTGCCGATATCCTTAAGGACTTCACACTTGTCGAACATGTTGAAGAAGGAACGCGATACCACCACGAGCGCTATGACGGCAAAGGATATCCCGACGGTTTAAAAGGAGAAGAGATCCCCCTGATCGGCAGGATCATCGGAGTTGCCGATGCTTTCGATGCCATGACTTCCAACCGTGTTTACCGTAACCATATGGACACCGATTATGTTATGAACGAAATGAAACGCGGTCGCGGCACTCAGTTCGATCCGAATGTCCTTGATGCGTTCTTTAGACTGATCGATAAAGGTATCATCGATCCCGACAAGATCTATGCTCAAAAGAGTGCCGAGATAAAGCAGGCGGATCAGGAAGCTCACGCCGAACTTGCCAGGAGAGTTGAAGAAGATAAACAGATACAGGAAGCAAAGATGCACAATGAAAGCAAAAAAACACTTATGGCTGAAGGAGGAGACGCAGAAGAATGAAACGAGTTTATATAATAACCGTATCGACATGTGTCGTCATACTGGCTGCTCTGATCCTGTGTTTTCGTCTTTTAAATCTGTCCGGCGGAAGAGATCATCTTACGGTAGGCTTTATATATGATAATGACGAAAGCACACCATATACATACAACTTTTCACTTGCCAAAGATGCGGTTGAAAAGAAATACGGAGAGCGGGTTGATATTATAACACGCAGCAACGCTCTGGATGACGAGATCGATGAACCCTTACGGGAACTTGCAGGTCTGGGATGCGACATAATCTTTTTTAACGGCTACAGCGAACTGGTGATCCAGCTTGCCCCCGAATATCCGGATATCCAGTTTTGCCAGACTTCTTATATGGATATGAACGGACGGTCAGTTCCGTCAAATTATCACACATTCAAAGGCGAGGCTTACCAGGGCAGATATGTGAGCGGTATCGCAGCCGGCATGAAGATAAAGCAGATGATCTCAGACGGTCTTATAACAAAAGATCAGGCGGTCATCGGATTTGTGGCTGCATTTCAGACTTCGGAAGTTATATCGGGATACACCGCATTCCTGTTAGGAGCAAGATCGATCGTGCCCGAGACTGTGATGCATGTATGTTATACGGGAACCTGGAGCAGTTTCCCGCTTGAAAGAGACGCGGCATATAAACTCATTGATGAGGGCTGTGTGGTGATCTCTCAGCACACCGATACTATCGGACCCGCAATCGCCTGTGAAGAAATGTCAGCAAGCAGACCTGTCTGCTTTGTGGGCTATAATCAGAGTATGTCGGAAGTTGCACCCGCAACATCACTCGTTACTTCAAGGATCTGCTGGGAACCTTATGTACTGGGCGCTGTTGATGCCGTAATGGCCAACAAGAGCATAGAATCATTCTTAAGCGGAAGGATTCACGGTTCGGACGTATCCGCCGGATTTGAAAACGGATGGGTTGATATGGACGACTTAAACCTTCAGCTTGCGGCTCCCGGAACTCAGGAAGCCATGGACGAAGCCATTGAAAAGTTTAAGCGGGGAAATATCGATTTTGTGTTTAAGGGTGATTATATCGGTGTTAACCCCGATAACCCCTCCGATACGCTGGATCTTAACAAGGGTTACATAGAAAACGAAAAAACTTCTTATCCCTTATTTAACTATATCCTTAAAGATGTGATCACAATAGATGACGGGCCGCTCGACAGCCCCTGACGCAAGGCCCGATGATTTTAAGGTGTTTTTCAAAAACAAAAACGGAAGAAACAACACTGTTGTCTCTTCCGTTTATTTTTGTGTTTTATCGCTTATACGGCCCGACCGGCCGGACGATCTTTATCAATAATTCTCTGCGCGAACTTCAAAATAGCTCTGAGGATGAGCACATACGGGACATATGTCGGGAGCTTCGGTTCCCACTACGATATGACCGCAGTTACGGCATTCCCAAACCTTGACTTCGCTCTTTTTAAACACTTCCTGAGCTTCAACGTTTTTAAGAAGTGCACGATATCTCTCTTCATGAGCTTTTTCGATCGCTGCTACCGCACGGAATTTCTCGGCAAGTTCCGGGAAACCTTCCTTTTCGGCGGTTACGGCAAATCCCACATACATATCGGTCCACTCATGATTCTCACCGTCGGCTGCGGCCCCTAAGTTCTCGGCGGTAGATCCTATTCCGTCAAGTTCCTTAAACCACATCTTTGCATGTTCTTTTTCGTTGTCTGCGGTGTGCAGGAAGATATCGGCAATCTGCTCGAAGCCTTCCTTTTTGGCCTTTGATGCAAAGTAAGTATATTTGTTACGTGCCTGTGACTCGCCCGCAAACGCTGCAAGCAGGTTTTTCTCGGTCTCGGTTCCGGCATATTTGTTGCCGCCCTTTACTTCCTCAACCTTATCGCCCGAAGCCTTACACTTGGGACATACGGGAGCCTCTCCGTCAGGTACGGAAAAAACTTCGCCACAGATAAGACATTTGTACGTTTTCATATGATCGTCCTCCCTTATTAAGCCTTCCACAGTCCGTGGAGGTTACAATATTCATAAACAGCTTCAACTTCATCGCCTTCACAAAGAGCAAAACATACCTTAGGCTCGTCACCGGGCTTTAATGCTTTTCTCTGATTGCCGAATTTGGTCTGGATCGCAACCCACTCAATGAAATGTTCTTCAAGCATGGGGTGAGCAACCGAACCTACGGTAACAAATACCTTGCCGTCCTTAACCTCATATACGGGAACGTGCTTTTCAACGGCTCCGTCGGATGTACCGGGGATGATCTCCTGCATGGCTTCTCCGCAGCATACTACGGGAACGCCGGTCTTTTTAACGATCGCAACGATCTGTCCGCAATGATTACATCTGTAAAACTTAAGTTCCATGATAACCCTCCTTTACAATCTTTCGGCGATTCACGCCGAAACAGATACAAATGTGGCTTTATCGCGCCATTACGCATATCGGACCCGATAAATCCGTTGCGTTAATTCTATCATTTTATGACGGATAAAGCCACATGAATTTGCCTAAAGAGTTATTAAGTTTTTATAACCTAAAATCCGATCACTTTAACCGATAAAGGCTTTAACTTAAGCGCTTCGCCAAGCAAGATCTTTGCCTCAGAAGGTGTTATCTTGTCGGGTTCGTTTATTGTGTTAAAGTCATCCTTTCCGCCGGTCATTTCGGTGACATCGACAGTGATGTCATCGGAATCTGAGTAAACGGATGAGATATCAAGAACAGCATTGCTTTCGGAAGTGTTAACCGCCTTGATGACAAGCTTTCCGTCAGGGGTTTTGACCGCACTTGCGAATATCCCTTCCGTCGCCGGAAGTCTGAAGTCTTTGATATATGTACCCTCATTGGTGCTGAACATCTTTTGTACGTAGTAACTGGGCGTCGCATATGCCGTATCGCCGTCAAACCATATCATATCGGGCGACCACTGCGAATATCCGAGCCTTGAAAGAAGAGGTGCATAACTTGCCATTACGACGACATCTTGGTTTCTCTCAAGTCCCGTCATAAATGCTGCCTCTGCAAGTGCCGCATAGAGAGTATTTGCATCCGGTCTTTCGTATTTACCGCTGCCGTCGCCGACATGGCACGCATACTCGCCCGCAAATACCTTTATGTCTCTCGGATAATTGTCATAAAAATCATTGTGACCGATAAGCCAGTCGGGACCCACATAGTAATGCTCGTCAACGGCATATACAAAGTCGGGATTGTCCTTACTGTTTTCACGTATAAATTTCCACGAAGCACTGTATTTATCGCTGTGAACATCGGGACCTGCCGTTCCGATCAGTTTAATGTCGGGATAAACCTCATGAATTCTCTTTTCAAATCTCTTATATCTTTCAAAGAACTGTGAGTTTTCATCTTCCCACTGTTCGTTGCCGATGCCGATCATTTCCATGTTAAAAGGTTTTGAATGACCCATCTCGGCTCTTACGGCGCCCCACTTACTGTCAACGGGACCGTTTGCAAATTCTATAAGATCGATGGCGTCCTGAATGTATTGTTCAAATTCGGGATCGTCAACGTCAACTTTTTCGAATGTCATATACTGGCATGCCAGACCTACGCTCACCACGGGAACCGGTTTACATCCAAGATATTCGCACAGCATGAAATATTCAGAGAAACCGATCTCATAGGTCTGTCCGTAATAGTAGTAAGGTCCTTTTTCGGGTTCAAGCCATGATTTGTGAACAGCCCATCTTGACCAGTTAAACTTTCTTTCTACAACGGGGCCTATCGTACGCTTCCAGTCGTATCTGCTTTCGAGCGTACCGCCTTCAACCACGCATCCGCCGGGGAAACGCAGGAAATCGGGTTTAAGGTCTTTTAACATATTTGCAAGATCTTTTCTGAACAGTCTGAATACCGCATCATTGGGCTTAAGTGAAAAGAAATCAAAGAATACTCTTCCGGTCTCTTTAACACTTACCTTAAAGGTCGCTTTCTTAACGGTTTTGAGCGCTTTTGAGGTAAGATCGTAACTCTTCCATCCGCCTTTTGTGATCGCAACATCAACATCAAACGCGATCTCATCACCCAGGATCACGCTTACATTGACGGTTCTGTCGGTATCGGCCTTTGCATAAAAAGAAAGCCTGTACTCGGAACCTTCGTTAAGATATATTCCGTCATAGGCTTTATTGGTAAATCCGGCGTTTGCTTTTAAAACATCGCAAACAAGGAAATGCGGATTGTTAGTTGAAACCGGATCGCTTTCCGAGATCGCGAGCATTGCTTCACCATGTGACTCCCAGCCGTAAAGTCCGTCATATTCGGTTTCAAACTTTCCGAACTCCGGCATATCCGCCCTGATCATCTCAAAATTGCGATTCTCAAGCATCTGTGCGTTAAGTCCGCCGTCAAGTCCGTAATTGATATCCTCAAAGAATATTCCGATCATAATCTTTCGTTCCTTTTACACGATCGAGTCACGCGGAATTATCTCACACATTACCCTTAAGGGCTGAATGTGCTCATCGCGTTTTTCCTCGTTCTCTATCTCTTCTATGATCAATTCACCGCAACGGGTGCCGATCTTTTCAAACATGATCTCGCTGGTAGACAGTCCGGGATAGAGATACTCTGAGATCTCACGGTTATCAAATCCCATTACCGAAATGTCTTTACCTACGATAAGCCCTCTCTTACGCGCACTGTCATAAGCCCCCGCCGCCATAAGGTCATTCATGCAAAAGATCGTATCAAGACCTTTATCGAGCAGGATGTCGGCACATCTTTCTCCGGACTCTCTTTCCCAGTCTCCGTATACAACGATACCGTCATCAAAGGGGATCGAATGCTTTTTAAGTCCGTCCCTGTATCCGTCCATACGCCATAAGGTATGCGGGTTATCGGGTTTTCCGCCGATAACACCGATCCTGGTATGTCCGCGCTTAACAAGATAATCAACTATCGCCTCAGCGCTGTTGGAATCATCTATCACAACCGATTTGTATTTATTGTTATGAGACATTCCGTATGCAAATACAACGGGAATGTCAAAATCTTCGGGTACACAGTCAAGTATACGCCCGTGTGCGGCCACATATATGACACCGTCCGCCCTTATTGCCTCAGCTTCGGCAAAAGCAGGTGCGGTATTCTTTTTAAGAAGTCCTTCATCGCCGAGATTTCCGTTGTAAGCCTTTTTCCATTTCTCATACATGCTCATGTTTATAAGAAAGGTCCTGTAGCCCTTTGACTCGGCATATTCCATTATCGCTTCAACTATAAGAGGAGTCGAGAACTGAATAAGTTCCTCGGCTATGATACCGATGGTTTTGTTATTGGTCCTGCGCATTCCCTGCGCAAAGTAATTGGGTTTATATCCCGTTTCCTCGACGGCCTTTAAAACTTTTAAACGGGTCTCCTCACTCATGTTGGTCTTGCCGTTTAAAATGTTCGAAACCGTACTCGGAGAAACATCGCACATTTTTGCGATCTCTTTTACTGTTATCAAGTCTCTGCCCTCAAATACATGTTAATTACGGTAAATCCGTAAGGATTTACGATCCGTGCCACGTATATTATACACTATCCCGACACCGATCCTGAACCCTTATTAAGAAATACCCCCGCCGGCAGAACCGGCAGGGGGACATTTCATTGCCGTAATTATTCAGCTGCTTTGATAGCATCAAGTTCGATCGTGTATTTATCTACGTCAAACTTGTAAAGATCCTGGAATCCAAGGCTGTCAAGGTTCTCAACCATGGTATCCCACATTGAATCGAATTCAGCTTCGCTTGATGCGAAGATCATTCTCCAGGATGCGTCCTTTACTTCCTGACCAACCTGGTTTCTGGTTACTTCGATATCAGCTGTATCGCTGGGAAGAGATACGGAAAC
>CACYCC010000060.1 GCA_902772805.1 uncultured Lachnospiraceae bacterium
CAATTCGGACTGTGCTTTTTGTACTGCCAGCAAAAAGAACGAAAAGCGCCCCCTTTGCGTTATGGACGAGGATCTGTTTCATTCGATCATAGATCAGCTTGCCGATTGGGGATATAAAGGTCACCTTACCCTTTACGGCAACAACGAGCCTTTTATCGATCAGAGGATAACGGAATTTCACAAATACTGCAGAGAAAAACTTCCCGACAGCTACATTTTCTTATCCACAAACGGACTGTTGCTGGATGTTGATAAGGTCAAGGCTGTTATCCCGTATGTAAACCAGCTCATCATCAACAATTACTGTGACGATATGAAACTTCACAAAAACGTGAAGGAGATCTACGACTATGCAAAGTCTCATCCCGAAGAATTCGAGGATGTGGAACTGCTCATACAGATGAGATACAAGAACGCCGTACTTACCAATCGTGCGGGTTCCGCTCCCAACAAGCAAAACTCCGTAAAGATCATCAAAGAGACTTGTCTTATGCCTTACACGGATGTATTCATATTCCCGGACGGCAGGATGGGCATATGCTGTTGTGACAACTTTGAAGTGACCACAATGGCCGATCTTACCAAGACTCCGATAAAAGAAGCCTGGAATTCACCCGAATATAAAAAGGTTCGCGAGGCCATCAGGGATTCCCGCAGCAATTACGGATTCTGTAAGTACTGCGATTTTATCGATGCCGGACTCAGGATGGATGCGGTGGATGACACACTTGCACACCGTGATGCCAATCACGGCGCAAGACAATCGATGTTCAAAAAAGACTGATAAACGCGTTTTGAGCTTCGGGTCAAAACACAGACAGAGGATGACAGATGAAAAAAGCCCTTGTAATAGGTGCCGGCCCTGCCGGACTTACAGCTGCATATGAACTTTTAAAGGGTTCCGACGAATATGAGGTGGTCGTTTTTGAAGAAAGCGACTGCTTTGGTGGTATATCCAAAACAGTTGAATACAAGGGAAACCGTATGGATATGGGCGGACACCGTTTCTTTTCCAAGGTTAAGAAGGTAAACGACTGGTGGGACAATATGCTTCCCATGCAGGGTTCTCCCACATATGACGACATATTGCTTGACAGAAAATCTCCCGTCAAAGAAGGCGGTCCCGATCCCGAAAAAGAAGACAGGGTCATGCTTACACGTCGCAGAGTATCGCGTATTCTTTTTGACGATAAATTCTATGACTATCCCATATCGCTTAAACCCGAGACATTTAAGAACATGGGCTTTGCAAATACCATGAAGGTGGGATTTTCTTATCTCGGCGCAGTCTTTCACAAGCGTCCCGAGGACAATCTCGAGAATTTCTACATCAACTGCTTCGGCAAAAAGCTTTATTCGATGTTTTTTGAATACTATACCGAAAATCTCTGGGGAAGACATCCCCGTGAGATCGATGCGTCCTGGGGTGCACAGCGCACAAAAGGTCTTTCGATCATCGGTATCATCAAGGATGTCTTTGGCAAGATCTTTAAGGTAAAGAACAGGAAAGTCAACACTTCCCTGATAGAAGAGTTTAAATATCCCAAACTCGGTCCCGGCGAACTTTGGGATGTTACCGCTTCCGAGATCGAAAAGCTCGGCGGTACCATCATTAAAAACGCCAAAGTCACCAAGATCCACAAAAACGAAAACGGCGTGATCGACAGCCTTACCTATGTGCAAAGCGGCGAAGAGCACGTTATGGAAGGTGATGTTTTCGTATCCTCCATGCCTATCAAAGATCTTATCGGCGGCATGAACGATGTTCCCGAAGATCCCGCCCGTATAGCGGCAGGACTTCCTTACAGAGACTATATGACGCTCGGCGTTCTGGTACCCGCCATAAACCTTAAGAACAAGACAAATCTTAAGACTGTTTCGAACATCGTGCCGGACTGCTGGGTATATGTTCAGGACAGACGTGTCAAGATGGGACGTTTCCAGATATACAACAACTGGTCGCCCTATATGGTCAAGGATCTTGAGCATACCGTATGGATCGGACTTGAATACTTTGTCAATGAAGGTGACGAGTTCTGGAACATGACCGAGGAAGAATTCTCCAAATTCGGCGTTGATGAGATGGTGAAGCTTAAACTCATCGACAGTCCCGATGTTGTGCTCGACACCCATATGGAAAAGGTCAAGAAGGCTTATCCCGCTTACTTTGATACATATGATGAGATAGATACTTTGATCGATTACCTTAAATCCATAGACAATCTCTACTGCGTGGGCCGTAACGGTCAGCACAGATACAACAATATAGACCATTCGATGGTAACTTCGTTTGAGGCCGTCAAGAACATAATCACCGGCGCCAAAAACAAAGACAACATCTACAGCGTCAATACCGAAAAGGAATATCACGAGACCAAGGAAAGCGATCTTCCCGAAAACGAGGCAGAGGTGGATTAACATTGAAGAAATGGATCTTAAAGTGCCTGATCTTAATAATCCCCGTATATGCCCTGGTCGTACTTACCAATTTTTTTGCGGATCCCGCCAATATCTTCCATGTATCGATGGTTGAAAAGATAGTCGACGGGTTAAAAGAACACGAAGCCGTAGAGGTCTTAGGTGACTTTGATGAAGGAGCGCTCCTTGAAAAGCGCATCGCCTCGATGGACCGTGTTCCCGAAACGATGGTTATGGGTTCAAGCCACGTTCTGTATGTCGCATGGGACTTTGACGACTACGTAAACATCGGTATGAGCGGTGAATTTCTGGATGATTACTATGCCACGATAGGGCTTCTCGAAAAATACGATAAGATCCCCCAAAAGCTTGTGATGTCGGTAGATCCCTATATCTTTATGGACGAGCTTTCGATCCGTCAGGAAACGCTTACCGATTATGCCGCCATGGAAAAAGAAAACGTATCGCGTGATTCGGGGAAAAAGGCTTTTCGCACCAAAAATCCCTTCTTTTCAAAGTGTAAGGAACTGTTTTCTTTTTCATATTTCCAGTCGTCTGTTGAAATGATCGTAAAGGGCAGGAATGCATCATATGTAAATCCCACGGATGACACATCGGAAGGCGACTACGCCAAGATACTTAAGACCGGAAGACGCGTACCGACGCCGGGCGGATATATGTCCCCGCAGGAGATGGACTGGGCATCGCAGTGGGATGTTTCTAACGGTGCTGTCTTTTGTATGGTGGATTATCCAAAGCTTTCGGAAGCCAAGATGCATGAATTTGAGGCGCTTGTCGATCATATCCGGTCACTCGGCATCGACATATCCTTTTATCTTTCGTCGTGGTATCCCGTATATTACGATGAATTCAAGGTAAATCCCAAGTTTGGAGCGGTAATAAAGGCCGAGGATTTTATCCGTGAAACGGCTGCTTTACGAGGGATAACCGTTCACGGCTCGTTTGATCCCTATGAATGCGGCATTCAAAAAGAAGATTTCCTGAATCATTTTCATTTAAAGCCGGATAAAGCGTTTGAAAATTATATGTATGTCCGCTGATCCGGCAGGAAAACCGATTTGGCATGAAGATAAAAAAGATAAATGAAAAGATTAATTCCATAGCGGAATATATTGATAAGGCACACCTTGAAGCGGCGTGCCTTATTGTAGTCTTTATCATCATGCTGCCGATACTTATTCTCAAAAAAGGTGCGATATTCCCCGTACTCGATCAGCTTGACGAAACGATACTGAATTACGTCTTTCCCGCGCGTTTTTCGGGCGCCAAAGTTTATGAATCCATGATGTGCGGCGTTCCGGCAACATCGCTTAAACCCTTTGCACCGGGATTTGTGCTGTTTTATAAGCTTTTCGATCCCTTTACCGCATTTGTACTTCAATATCTGACGGTGATCTTAACAGCCGCACTCGGAACATACGGATGTGTTAAAAAGCTTTCAGACAGCAGTATTGCGGCATTTCTCGCAGGTTCCGTATTTGCGCTCCTTCCCTTCAGAAGCATATACGGCATATCACTTGCAGCAACGCCGTTCCTTGTTTTTTGTATTCTGTCCCTTTCGGATGCGATGAAAGCCGCCGGCAGCGGGGACAACAGCAGCGAGGCAGCCGGCAGCGACACAGGCGAAAACGTATCGCCCTCCGGATCTGCCGGTCATTACGCCAAACTTATATTGAGTCTTGC
>CACYCC010000061.1 GCA_902772805.1 uncultured Lachnospiraceae bacterium
CCTTCCATATTATAAACAGATACTTTTGCCATCTGAATGGTCCTCCTTCCGATCTTATTAAGCGTTAGCCTTTACGGTTTCTTTGATGGTAACTAAGGCTTTCTTGGGTCCGGGAACAGCGCCCTTAACGAGTAATAAGTTGTTTTCAGCATCAACTCTTACAACTTCAAGGTTCTGAACCGTAACCTTTACATGGCCCATATGTCCGGGCATTCCCTTACCTTTATAAACACGGCTGGGGGATGAACATGCACCGTTTGAACCCTGATGACGATGGAACTTTGAACCGTGCTTCATGGGTCCTCTGTGCTGACCGTATCTTTTGATCGCGCCCTGGAATCCTTTACCTTTGGAAATAGCGGTTGCATCAACCTTATCGCCTTCAGCAAAGATATCAGCCTTGATCTCCTGACCGAGTGCATACTCAGCGGAATTCTCGAACTTGAATTCTCTTACGTATCTCTTTGTGGATGTGCCGGCCTTATCGAAATGTCCCTTGAGCGCCTTGTTAACGCCGTGACGATGAACATATTCTCTGTTGCCGTTCTTATCCTTATTAACGGTACGTTCTTTTTTCTCTGCGAATCCGACCTGAACTGCTTCGTATCCGTCGTTTTCGTTGGTCTTAACCTGTGTTACGACACAAGGTCCTGCCTGGAGTACGGTTACCGGAACAAGGCTTCCGTCCTCATTGAAGATTTGAGTCATTCCGACTTTTGTTGCTAAGATAGCTTTCTTCATGCTTTCCTCCTTTTTCTACAGCGGAATGGAACCTGCCATTCATCCTAGTAGAGGTTTAATGTTGTTTTGTAATTACTTCATCTTTATATCAATGCTCACACCTGCAGGCATTTCCAGTCTCTGTAATGCCTCAACGGTCTTGGGTGTAGGGTCGATGATATCGATAAGTCTTTTGTGAGTTCTCTGTTCGAACTGTTCTCTGGAATCTTTGTACTTGTGAACCGCTCTTAATATGGTAACAACTTCCTTTTTGGTGGGAAGCGGTACCGGTCCGCTTACTGCAGATCCCGTCTTCTTAACTGTTTCGATGATTTTCTTGGCAGATGAATCAACAAGTGTGTGATCGTATGCCTTGAGGGTGATCCTCATTACCTGATTTGCCATTATAAGTCTCCTTCCTTATGTACTTAATGGTGCCTATGTACAACAAGCGGCGACTGTACACTCTCCCGTGCGTATCATACCTCTTCAAAAATTTTGAAGGAACACAGTCCTTCACAAGTACGCATACAGCACGTCGTTTCTATTGTAAAAAATAGACGGTTGTTTGGTACAGTGACTTGTTCGTAGGGCTCTCGGCCCTGCATTCGCTCCACGGAAAACCCGCATCCGATTATGCTTTTTCGAATGCGGCAACCTCACGCTTCATCGCTACTAATGCCACAGCATTGACTACATTACACCTTTTTCCCCATAAATGCAAGCAATTTTTTTAAAAATTTGCATTTTTCTTGAGATTTTGGCGTACGGGATATATACTATATCAAGTTAATGCTTATTTCAAGGGGTTTTTGACATGTGGATAGCCGATAACTGGAAAGATTATGAAGTCCTGGATACATCATCGGGTGAAAAGCTTGAACGCTGGGGTGAATATACCCTTATAAGACCCGATCCCCAGGTCATATGGAATACGGATAAAAAGAACGCGGGCTGGAAAAACTTTAACGGTCACTATCACCGCAGCAACAAGGGCGGTGGCGAATGGGAATTTAAAAACCTTCCCGATGAATGGGAAATCTCCTACAAAAACGGTGCGGTCTTTCATCTTAAGCCCTTTGCATTCAAACATACGGGACTCTTCCCCGAGCAGGCAGTCAACTGGGATTGGTTTTCTTCTATTATAAAGAAGGAAAAAGAAACACATCCCGACAAGCCCATAAAAATACTCAACCTTTTTGCCTATACGGGCGGAGCCACTCTTGCCGCCGCACTTGCCGGCGCCGAGGTCACTCATGTGGATGCGTCCAAAGGAATGGTAGGCTGGGCAAAAGAAAATGCGATCTCTTCGGGACTTAAAGACGCGAAGATCAGATGGCTTGTTGATGACTGCAAGAAGTTTGTCGAAAGAGAGATAAGACGCGGCAATAAATATGACGGCATCATAATGGATCCGCCCTCTTACGGCAGAGGCCCCGGCGGCGAAGTCTGGAAGATCGAAGAAAGCATTTTCCCCTTCATTAAATTATGTGAAGAACTGTTATCAGAGGATGCTCTCTTTTTACTGATCAACAGTTATACCACGGGTCTGCAGCCCGCAGTGCTTAAATATATGATCGAGAGTGCGATAGCTTTAAAACATCCCGGAAGCGTAAGATCCGACGAGATAGGACTTCCCGTTACCGATACGGGACTTATACTCCCGTGCGGCGCCAGCGGAAGATGGATGAGAAAATAGGAAATATCGGACATAAAAAAGGACCTTCCCTCGGGAAGGTCCTTACTGTTATCCGGTTTAGAAATAGAAATTGCTGAATGCCGCATAAATGGTTGCACCAAGTATGGCATAAAGGATAATGGAAAGAACGATCATGATAGCCATGAATATAAGCTGTGCTTTAGCCCAGTTCTTACGTGATTCCTTACCGTCACCGAATGCCCAGACAAAGAGAAGTATAAATCCGACACAAGGGATACATGATAAGAACAAAATACCAAGCCAGGTTCCGATGCTTACGGGCTCAAGGTTTGCAGGATCAACAGGAGCCTGATACTGGGGAGCTGCGCCGTAGTTGGGTGCGGTGTATGTGGGCTGAGGCTGCTGATAAGTCTGCTGAGGCTGTGCCTGCTGCTGAGGCTGCTGTCCGAACTGATTGTTGTTGTAATCCATATTTAGTACCCCTTCATTAATTATTTTTTAATTTTTCATAAAAATCGTACCATATTTTGTTATGGCATGCAATAAAAAAATCATTTAAATCGAAATCAATTTAAAGCGCAAAAGTGTATCCGATATAACACTTAAAACATGGTACCGAAATAAATGGCAATGCGGTCACAAAAAGGGTATACTATTAATCGCATGTAACATTAAACGACCGGCGAAAAGAGAGCATGAAATCATATATATCCGAAGTACTAAAAAGAATATGGGCCGATATAAAAAAGTATAAGATCGGTATTATCATATGCATTGTCTACTATGCATCCACCGTCAACATCTTCGGCGCTTCGTGCCCCTTTATACTGGTTACCGGACTTCCGTGTCCCGGCTGTGGGCTCACGAGATCTCTTGTAAACATCTGTACCGGGCATTTTGCGAGAGCCTTCACCACAAATCCCGCTTCCTATGCCTGGTTTGTCATGATAGTTTTATTTGTGGTGACCAGATACTTCCTCGGCAAAAAGCCAAAGTACATGTATTGGATACTGACTGCGGTTGCCATCATCACGATAACCGTTTATCTTTACGGCATGATCAAATACTTTCCCAACCGCATCCCTTATGTTTATACTTCAAAGAATCTGTTCAGGTTTATCCATTCGCATCTCCATTGAATCATCGCAACAAAAAAGCCCCCGAAAAATCGGGGGCATTCTTTTGCGATCAAAATTACTTAAGAGTAACCTTAGCGCCTGCATCTTCAAGAGACTTCTTGAGTGCTTCAGCGTCAGCCTTTGCAAGAGCTTCTTTGATTACCTTGGGAGCTGCCTCAACGAGGTCCTTTGCTTCCTTAAGTCCAAGACCGGTAGCTTCACGAGCGATCTTGA
>CACYCC010000062.1 GCA_902772805.1 uncultured Lachnospiraceae bacterium
CAACGTCGATGACATCAGTAACGGAACCGTAAGATTCCGCAATCCCTTCATGTCATTTAAGACAAAAGAAACGATCGCTCACGCCCTCACTCTCGAGTTCAAAGAAATACCCGAAACCGAGATAGTCCAGGCCGTTTGCGAAGCATACGACGAACTTAACAACGCCCACAAGGATATGCAAAGAAAAGGCGAGGAAGTCATCAAATACTTAAATGAGACCGGACGCAAGGGAATCGTGCTTGCGGGCCGTCCTTATCATGTCGATCCCGAGATTAACCACGGTATTCCCGAACTTATCACATCATACGGTGTGGCCGTTCTTACCGAAGACAGTGTTTCACATCTGGGCACCCCCGAAAGACCTCTTATCGTTTCCGACCAGTGGATGTATCACTCAAGACTTTATGCGGCCGCAAGCTATGTTAAGACCGTTGACAACATAGAACTTGTACAGCTCAATTCCTTCGGATGCGGTCTTGATGCCGTTACAACGGATCAGGTAAACGATATACTGACGGGATCGGACAAGATCTACACATGTCTTAAGATCGACGAAGTAAATAACTTGGGTTCCGCCCGTATACGTATAAGATCGCTCCTTAGCGCCATCAGAGTGCGTGAAATGAGGAAATATGAACGTACCATCCGTTCAAGTGCCATCAAAAAACAGGTATTTACCGAGGAAATGAGAAAGGAATATACCATTCTCTGTCCTCAGATGTCTCCCATCCACTTTGATCTTTTGGAAACGGCTTTCAATAACGGCGGATATAAACTTGAAGTATTAAACAACGATAACCGTTCGGCCATAGACTGCGGACTTAAATATGTCAACAATGATGCCTGCTATCCTTCTTTACTTGTAGTAGGCCAGATGATGCAGGCTCTTGAATCGGGTAAGTACGATCTTAACAAGACCGCTCTCATCATCACCCAGACAGGCGGCGGATGCAGAGCGACCAACTATATCGGTTTTATAAGACGTGCTCTTAAAAAAGCCGGAATGGAACAGATCCCCGTAATCTCGCTTAACTTATCGGGCCTTGAACCTCAGCCCGGATTTAAGTTAACTTTGCCGCTCATCATGCGCGGTATTTATGCTGTTCTGTTCGGAGATATATTCGAAAGATGCGTCTATCGTATGCGTCCTTATGAAAAAGTTAAGGGAACCACCGATGCGATACACGCAAAATGGCTTGAGAAATGCCGCAAATTCCTGTGCGGCAAACATGTAAGTTTTGCAAAATACAATAAAATGTGCCGTGAGATGATAAGAGAATTCGACTCCATCGAAACTCTTGATATCAAGAAACCGCGCGTCGGCGTAGTCGGCGAGATACTGGTCAAATTCTCTCCCACCGCCAACAATCATGTTGTGGAATTACTGGAAGCCGAAGGCGCAGAAGCCGTCGTTCCGGATCTTATGGACTTTTTGCTTTATTGTTTTAAAAATCAGGAATTTAAGTTTAAGTTCCTGGGAACTCCCAAAAGATCGGCCGTTGTGGCGGGACTTGGCATCAAAGCCGTCAATCTCTTCAGAAAAACGACCGTTAAAGAATGTAAAAAGAGCAAACACTTCGATCCGCCCGCAAATATCAACGATACTGCCAAAAACGCTTCCCAGATCGTATCGATAGGTAACCAGACGGGTGAAGGATGGTTCTTAACGGGTGAAATGATCGAACTCATCAATCAGGGTGCAAATAACATCGTATGTGCACAGCCCTTCGGCTGTCTTCCCAACCACGTTGTAGGTAAAGGAGTTATCAAGCAGCTTCGTGCAAGATATCCCGGTTCAAACATCGTAGCCATCGACTACGATCCCGGCGCTTCCGAAGTCAACCAGTTGAACAGGATCAAACTGATGCTGTCTACCGCCCATAAGAATCTGTAAATTTTATAGCAATTATTTTAGTTTAATTCAGGGTTAATCTTGACAATGTATATTACTTACATACCCCATAACCCCAATGTACCATTCTCAATAACAAGAGGTTCGGTGAGCGATCACCGGGCCTCTTGTTTTTTTGCCGATTCCATTTACTTTATCGCAAGATTCTACTCCCAATAATTTGAAGCCCACCTTAAAACAAGGCAGGCTTCAAATTATCGGCGGAATGCCTCCGGCCCCGCTCTCGCAGTTTTACTGCGTAAAACATGCTGTCGCGGTCAGCAATTTGCCCTGCAAATTGCTGATTCCTCAGGCAATGTCTTCCATCTGGGAAGTGTAGAGATGATAATAATCTCCGTGCTTGGCAAGAAGTTCTTCGTGGGTTCCCGCCTCGGTTATACCGCCGTCATCGATATACATGATCTTGTCACAGTTCTTGATGGTCGAAAGTCTGTGCGCGATTATAAACGAAGTACGGCCCTTAAGCATTGCATCAAGACCTTTCTGAAGTGCTTTTTCGGTCTGAACGTCGATACTGGAAGTTGCCTCATCAAGTATTAAGATCTTGGGATCCGATAAAAGTGTACGTGCAAAACTTATAAGCTGTTTCTGACCCTGGGATAACATGTCACCGCGTTCTTTTACCTCGGTTTCGTAACCGTTCGGCATTCCGGAAATGAACGCATCGGCACATACCACCTTAGATGCACTTACAACTTCCTCGTCGCTTGCATCAAGTTTTCCGTAAAGGATGTTGTTCTTGATGGAACCCGAGAATATGAAACTGTCCTGAAGCATTATGCCCATCTGGGATCTTAAGGACTTAAGCGTCACTTTCGAAATATCCTGACCGTCAATCAGGATACGTCCCTTCTCAAGGTTATAGAATCTCGAGATCAGGCTCACTATCGTACTCTTACCCGCTCCCGTAGGGCCTACGAGCGCAACGCTTTCACCGGGCTTAACCTCAAACGATACGTTATGGAGCACATTTTTGCCTTCTTCGTATGCAAATGTTACGTTTTCAAAAGAAACCGCACCTTTTATCTCGGGCATCTCGACTGCATCGGGAGCATCTTTTACCGTCACGGGCTCATCGATCGTTTCGAAGATTCTCTCAAGATAAGCGATGTTATTTATGAAGTTGTTGAATATATTACCAAGGTTCATGATGGGCTGCCAGAATCTTGCGGCATAGCCCGTTATAGCTACGATAACGCCGACCGTGGTGTTGCCGTTTACAAATACCAGCAATCCGAAAATGTAGATCAAAGCCCTTACTATAACGGAAATATTGTCGATACCGGGCCATACGAGGTTGGTAAATCTTACCGCCCACATCCAGCTCTTGCGACAGTTGTTTGAAAGAGTCGCAAATATCTCGGCGTTTTCATCTTCTCTTGCAAATATCTGGGTAATCCTTGCACCCACGATATTTTCCTGAAGATATGCGTTCAAGTTTGAGTTTTTGTTGGATACCTGCTGCCATGCCTTACGCTGCTTGTTTTTGATCCACATCATGAATACTCCAAGCACCGGCACACCGCACAATACAACGGTTGCAAGACGCGCATCAACGATGTACATGAACACAACTATAAATATCAGGTTCATGATCTCAAGCACGATGTTGATAAGACCGTTTGAAAGCATGTCCGAAACCGAGTTTACGTAGTTGACCACTCTTATAAGTATCTTACCGTGCGGTCTGTCATCGTAATACTGGAAAGGCAGTTCCTGAAGATGTCCGAACACATCCTTACGAATATCGTAAATGATGCTCTGGCTGACTCTTACCATGACTTTCGAGCGTAAAGTCGTGAAGATCACACTGAGGATAAAAACTCCGACCAGTATTGCGCACAGCGTATAGAGCATATTGTAATCTTTGCCTGGTATCGCTTCGTCGAGTGCGTGCTGCGTGATCATGGGCGCAAACAGTCCGCATATTCCGCCTATCGCACTTAAGGCAAAAGCAAATATCATCTTGCCCGCATAGGGCTTTATATATCCTCCGGCTCTTAAGAGGTGATGATAGTCAAATGGGGTTTCAAGGATCTCGTCTTCTTTGTAAGTATTTCTTCCTGCCATTTAAACCGCCTCCTCTCCTGCCTGAAGTTTAACAAGTTCACAGTAGTAGCCTTTCTTGTCTATAAGTTCGCGGTGGCTGCCTTCCTCGGCTATCACACCGTCCTTTAATACTATGATCTTGTCGGCTGATTTTGTTGTTGAGATACGCTGTGCGATTATTATCTTGGTGCATTCGAAGTCAAGATGATTGAGCGCCTTTTGTATCTCTTTTTCGGTCTCCATATCTACGGCTGAAGTCGTATCGTCAAGTATCAGGATAGAAGGCCTTACCGCAAGGGCTCTTGCAAGTGAGATTCTCTGCTTCTGTCCGCCCGAGAGTCCCACGCCTCTTTCGCCCACTATCGTCTCATACCCTTCGGGCATCTTGGCGATGAATTCGGAAGCCTGCGAATATCTTGCGAACTTAAGCACCTCTTCCTTGGAGATCGTGGAATCGCCGTAAGCGATGTTTCCGTCGATCGTATCCGAATAAAGCAATACGTCCTGCGTAGCAAGACCTATGTTTTTACGAAGCTGTCTTAACTTATATTTGTTAACGTTGATACCGTCTATAAAGATCTCACCCGAAGTCGGCTCATAAAATCTCGGGATAAGATGGATAAGTGATGTCTTACCGCAGCCGGTCTCACCCATGATCGCAACCGTCTCTCCGGCCTTGACCGAGAATGATATATCCTTAAGCAGAGGTGTTGCGGCGTCATCGAATTTAAAACTTACATTCTTAAACTCAATATCTCCCTTGATGCGGTGATCGAGTTCGATCGCATCGTCGTGATCCACGATCTCGGGCTCGGAGTAATATATCTCCATAACCTTGTTGGCAGCTGCTGCGAAACGCTGGAATTCATTCATGATGTTACCAAGCATTCTC
>CACYCC010000063.1 GCA_902772805.1 uncultured Lachnospiraceae bacterium
CTCGAGATCCAGCCCTTCATCGTAACTCTTGCCGGAATGTTCTTTGCAAGAGGTATGACCACGATACTTTCGGTCAATCCGCAGAAGGCCGATCACGCAGGATTTGCAAAGCTTCGCGATGCGCAGATAGTTATCCCGTGGCTTGGATACACGGCCAAAAACGGCAATCTCGTTCCCGCAAGAATAGAGCTTGGTGTAGTGGTTGCACTTCTGTGCATTATAATGATTTTCATACTGCTTAAATACATCCGCCTCGGTCGTAACTTCTATGCTTTGGGCGGTAACCAGACAAGTGCTCTGATGCTTGGTATCAATGTAAAAAGAACACGTTTCATGAGCTATATAATAAGCGGTCTTTTGAGCGGTATTTCGGGATATGTATTCATGATGCATACCGGAGCCGGCAACGCCACCAACGCAGCGGGTATGGAAATGAACGCCATAGCTTCGTCGATCATCGGCGGAACGCTTCTTACGGGCGGCGTAGGCGATATCGTAGGAACGTTCTTCGGAACACTCACGCTTACCACCATCAAAAAGATAGTTGTATCCAGCGGACTTAACGATCCCTGGTGGCAGAGTATCACAACAGGCGGAATGTTATGTTTCTTTATACTTCTCCAGAGTGTGGTACTTGCTAGAAGAGCCAAAAAGAAAAACGCGTAACTTTTTTCATATTTCATTTTTTTCAATCACCTCTCTATGAAGATGCACTTCGGGACATATGCCGAAGTGCATTTTTATGCTATGATGAAGAAAAGGGGAATTATTATGGAAAAAGAGCATAAAACGACAAAGAAAATTGCAAATACGATCGGATTGATGTTTATAACGGGGGTGATGATCATGGGACTGTTCGGGTGCGCGTTTGGCCGTGGTAATGATAATAATGACAGTGGCACGCGAAAAAGGGGGTCTATAACAGGCACCATGGGCCCCGACATTACCTGGGGATACGATAAATCCACGAAGACACTTAAGATCTCGGGAAGCGGAGAGATGGTAAGTGAAGAACAGTTTCCGTGGAGAGATCTCAAGATCAAGAAAGTGGTTTTCAGCGACAATATAACTTCGATCTGCAAAAACTGCTTTTATTCGCACAGCGAGATCTCGGGAGAGATCGTACTTCCCGCAAAACTTGAGAGGATCGAAGATTTTGCTTTTTACGGGTGCGAAGGTATAAAAGGCGACCTTGTGATACCCGACGGGGTTACCGCGATAGGTAATTATGCGTTTGTTCGTTGTGAAGGACTAAACGGAAAGCTCACGCTTCCCCAAAATCTAAAAACGATAGGCGAGCAGGCTTTTTCAGATTGTAAAGGCCTTAAAGGCGATCTGATACTCCCCGAAGGACTTGAAAACATCGGAAGATGTGCGTTTACACGCTGCAGCGGCTTTACGGGAGATCTTGTGATACCCGATTCCGTAACATCAATGGGTGACTATGCATTCGGATACTGCGACGGTTTGGACGGAGAGCTTAAGCTTCCTGTCGGCATGACAGAGATACCGATGTGTGCTTTTACTCAGGATAAGGGCTTTACGGGAGACCTTGTGATACCCGAAGGCGTAACTAAAATAGAATATCAGGCATTTGACGGCTGCGAGGGATTTGACGGTAATCTTGTGCTTCCGGGAAGCCTTGAAGAGACAGGCATATATGTTTTTTCCGGATGCAGATCGTTTACGGGAGAACTTAAGATCCCGGCCTCGCTTAAAGTCATCGAGCAAAACGCCTTTTCAGGTTGTATCGGCATTTCATCCGTCACGATACCGGAAGGTGTTGAGATAATATCGGATCATGCATTTTATAACTGTCCGGGACTTTCCGGTGAGTTAAAACTTCCAAAGAGTCTGAAGATAATCGGAAACTATGCTTTTTCGTCCGATCCCTCCATAAGCGGACATCTTGAAATACCCGAAGGTGTTACCGTTATCGGAGAAGGTGCTTTTTCATGCTGTGGATCGATCTCATCGGTTTCATTTCCTGATTCTTTGTACAGTATCGGAGCATCTGCATTTTCGTATAACGAAAGTATGAAGGGAAGCATCGCGATCCCCGACAGAGTCGTTTACATAGGAGAAGGGGCATTTGTAGGATGCAAGGGTATTTCGGATGTTACGATAGGTACCGGAATATGCGGCATTGCGCCCAAAGCTTTTAAATCGTGCGATTCTCTTAAAAGCGTAACAATAAAGGGCGATATTCCCGATTATTATACCGGTGATGAAGCTTCATTCCCTGAGGGCTGTAAGGTAATAACATCACCCGGTGCGGTTAAACTTTGGGACGGCTGGGAAGCTTACAGAAATGACCCCGTAAACGGCGGATCCGGTGCAAACGACTCTTCATCGGACGGAGGCCTGGACAAAGATCAGCCGTATGACTGGCAGTCTTCGCTTATAAATGCGGAATTCAGGGGGATCGATGAATTTGCCGACATTACCCTTAAATTTGAAGACAATATCGCTAAAGTGTATGTCAACGGAAGGGAATTTTATTCTTCGGGATATGACGCGGATTACTATGAATATCAGGACAGAAATATTGAAACGGAAGATCTGTATCTAAGGAACGGAAAGATCTGCAATCTTGCTTTTCGTGAGATCAAAGCCGACCGGTTTATACTGGCTGAATTCACGGGCTTAGACGGAACAACAAGAAGTCTTATCTTCTATTCACAGTCTCCGGAGAGCGTAATATTAAAAGGGCCGTTCGACTGAACGGTCCTTTTTGATCGTTTTATATGCATTTGTCGTCACAGCAGTTTTGTTAGTGTTTTACAACTCCCACTATCAGTTTAAGGCCGTCCTTTTCTTTGACAAGGCCTGCCCGGAGCGTGATGTCCACGGGGTAACCCGACATGATCAGCCTGTAGTTTAACACAAATACGTCTCCGTCTGATGTCTTTTCGAGAATGTTTTCTCTTGTAAATTCCTCCATAAATGTATCGTAATCATCGGGGAATATCTTATCTTCGATCTCTTTTCTGGAATCCGCATAGAAATCCATGCCAAACTTGGGCGTTCCCAGAGACGAAAATTCGCTCGATGCACTGTACTGCATGTAGCTGCTCGTTTCGGGGTCAACGGTATAGATCGCTATGAAATCGCCGATCAGCGCGGAAACCCTTGAATATGTCGCAGTCTCTTCTTTTAACCTGTCAAGTACTTCCTGCTGGCGCATCTGTGCATCAACATTGCTGACCGCGATTATGATGTGATCGCTGTCCTCGCCGGCGCGAACGGCCTTCATGCTGACGTATTGCGGCCTGTCGTCGAAATAAAGCCTGTATGTATGTGTAAATGCACCGTATTCATCGAGAGATTTTTCGATGTTTTTGCGGTTGAACGCCATTACAAATGCTACCTGATCGTCATCGTGTATCCGCTCAAGAGCACTCCTGGTGGCTGTTTCAAAGAAATTGTCACCGTTAAGTTCGGCCATTATATCATCGTGTTCGGGATCGGGA
>CACYCC010000064.1 GCA_902772805.1 uncultured Lachnospiraceae bacterium
TGAAAGGACGATATGAAGACAGAATATAACAAACCTGACTGGGACAGGATAAAACATCTTTTTAAACTGGGAATATTTGCATCTTTACTGGCTCTTATCGGAGGGGACATGGTACTTGGCTGGGGAACAGCCGATATGTCGCTTACCGGTATGGCTCAGTATTTTTCAAGATATAACGGGGTTTCTGATACAAGAATATTCTGGGCGGCTACGCTTGGAATGATCGGAATCTCGATAGAGACGATGTGCTTTTTCGGAGTATATAGAGTCATTGCCGCATGCTCGGAAAGATACGCGCATGCCTTCAGGGCAGGACTTATAGGAATGCTCCTGTTCGGTCCCTTTTGCCATGTAGTATGCTGCGCAACGATCTATCAGCATAACGCTATCGCAAGGATAAATCCTGATATGGCCGTCGAAGAGGCTTTGCAATTCGCGAAAATGTTCCTGATGCCGGTTACGGTCATTTTCTTTGTGTTCTTTATGGTCATGAATATAGTTCAGATCATGGCATTTGCTAAGGGAAAAACCCCTTATCCCAAGTGGTGCTGGGTTTTCACGATGTTAACAGGAGTGTTTGACATATTGATCATGAAGTTGGCCGGCAATCATACATGGGCCTATGCTTTGTCGACCGGATGGCTCAGTATCGGAAGTCTTATTACATTTACCGGGCTGCTGCTAAATGCCGCAAAAGTTGTGGAAAGAGAATAGGTACACGACTGTTTGGGAGAGACGAGATGGATCGCAGTTATAGCCAAGAAGTGAGGAGTCATGTATCGATGCTGAAAAAGCCGCTGCTTGTTCGGATATTACTTATCATACTGATCTTCGCGGTCGATCTTTTCGGATCGATACCGTTGATATACAGATGGAAAGAAAACGGAACGCTGATACCGTCTACGCAGGCTTCGACGGATATATCCGTTTTTTTTCTTCAGAATCTAATTCTCTTAGTCGGCCCGATCATTATTTTTACCATTTTTCTCATGGCACTTAAGAAAGACTTTACGAGTGAGATGTACCTTAGGGTCAAAGGAAAATGGCAGTGGTTGGGTGTTTTTGCGTTGGTCCTTTGTCTGACCGGGATTCTGATATATCATCTCATAACGCGTGAAGACAGGATTACAACGATATGCCTGCTTATTTATTATGTCTTTATCATTGCATTTTCAGAAGAGTTTGTATGCAGGGGTGCATGTACATATCTGTTAAAGAATGAGAAGACAGTTATCAGATTCATTGTTCCGAATTTGCTTTTTGCGTTAATGCATATCTTTAATTATTCCGGTTGGGGGACAATGACCGGCGAGTATATCGTCACATTCATCAGAAACGACATGATTGTCTTATTTGCTGTCGGGTGTTTTAATCAGGCATTAAAAGAGAAAACAGGCACTATATGGATCCCTGTACTGGTTCATGCAGCATGGGATTTTGCCTTAGCATTTAAATAAAGAACAGGAGGAATAAACAAAATGAAAGCGGATTATAAAAACTGGCTGCCGAAAGGTATGGTACTCGGAACAGCTTGCGGAGCAGGTGTTGCCTTGATTCTTTATATAGTATTCGGGTTAACGCCATTATTACAGAAAGGAACGCCGAAGACCGTACTCAGTATTTTATTTCTTGTACTTACGATCATCCTGGTAATTGTTGCTTTGTGGATGTTTCTAATGTACAGGGCATTTTCTTATAACGGAAAGCGTCAGATGTCCAGGCAGATCATAGAAGGTGTTGCGGCTTATGTAACAATCCCAGATGGCGGAAAAGGTCTTGATGTGGGATGCGGAAGCGGAGCGCTTACGATAGCGTGTGCGAAGAGAAATCCGAAAGCAGAGATGCTCGGAATAGACCGCTGGGGCATAGAATATGCTTCTTTTAGCAAAAATCTTTGTGAAAGCAATTCAAAAGCGGAAGGAGTTAACAATACGTCGTTTATGCAGGGCGATGCCTGCAAATTGCCTTTTGAAGATGAGTCATTCGACGCGGTGACAAGCAATTATGTATATCACAATATTCCGAGTAAAGACAGGCAGAGTATCCTGCTTGAAACTTTACGTACTCTTAAAAAAGGCGGTACTTTCGCGATTCACGACATAATGTCAAAGGGAAGATACGGAGACATGCAGGCTTTTGCGGAAAAACTTAAGGGTATGGGTTATTCGGAAGTGAAACTAATTGATACCACAAACGGCATGTTCATGAGCCGGTTTGAAGCTCTCTGGATGGAACTTTCGGGATCGACAATACTTGTCGGACGAAAGTAACATACATAGCGTTCGGAGGGGAAAATGCAATTCGAAGAAATGGGAAATATGTCCGGGAAAACTCTTATGCTATTGCCCGGAACCTGCTGTGACTGGCAGACTAATTTTAACAATGTTATTTCAAGGCTTTCCGAAAAGTATCATCTTATATGCGTAAACTATGACGGATTTGACGGCAGTGACACGATATTTCCGGATATGCTCACGGTAACGGCAAAGATCGAAGACTATATCATTAAAAACCACGGCGGGAGGATTGACGGTGCGATCGGGTCTTCGCTTGGATCGAGCTTCGTAGGGCAGCTGATCATGAGAGAGAATATCCACATGGATCATGGTATCCCTGCAGGCATCATAAGCTTGCAGATTGGATAAACTTACATAAAAACACCCCGAATGTCTGTCTGACATTCGGGGTGCGGTTTAATCATTTGCCGTATTTTTTTACATGTGCCTTGATGGCATCAAAAGTTTTATCGCTGATATAGTGCTCGACCCTGCAGGCATCTTCGGATGCCGTTTTTTCGTCTACGCCTATATTGATAAGAAGTTTCGTAAGAAGTGTGTGACGTTCGTAGATACGCTTCGCATGTTTTTCACCTTGCGGGGTGAGTTTAATGAACCCGTCGGCGTCTTTGCTTATCAGTTCGGCGTCTCTTAACAGTCCGAGCGCACGGCTGACAGAAGGCTTTGAAAACCCCATATATTCGCCGATATCTATTGCGCGGACAGCATTTGATTCTTTGGAAAGAACATATATTGTCTCAAGATACATTTCTCCGGATTCCTGTAAAGCCATAGTAAGATCCCCCTGACCGAACAAAGCGCGTGATCACAGCTTAAACGCTATTTTTCATATAGCAATAGATTATCATAAAACCGTTTATCTCTCAATCTGTTTTGTATAATACGGATTTGGAACAAATATAAATTTTTTGTAAAATGATGCTTGACAGATTAGCATAGGCTAACTATAATGAGTAACGGTTAGATGCCGCTAACCATTTTTTTAAAAGAACAAGTTAGCGCGCACTAACCAATTATTAAGACAAGCGGTTAGCGTACACTAATCACCAAGGAGGAAGCATGATGCCTCTTGTTTACGCAGAAGCAGGCCTTCCGATGATCGTAAGAAAGGTCGGCGGGAGTCCTGAAGTTAAGAAACATCTGGAAGATCTTGGATTCAACGTAGGCTCGGAAGTAAGCGTCGTAAGTTCGCTCGGTTCCAACCTGATAGTAAAGGTCAAGGAAAGCCGGGTGGCCGTCAGTGAAGAACTTGCACGGAAGATCATGGTTTAGGGAGGAGAAAAAAGTGAAGACACTAAGAGACGTAAAAGTCGGAGAAACTGTGAAAGTTGTCAAGCTCCATGGCGAGGGCGCTACAAAGCGCAGGATCATGGATATGGGCATTACCAAGAACACGGAAGTATATGTTCGAAAAGTAGCCCCTCTTGGCGACCCTATCGAGGTCAATGTCAGGAACTATGAATTGTCGCTTCGTAAAGCAGACGCAGAAATGATCGAGGTTGAATAAAGGAAAGGACAGATAAAAATGAGTATACGTATTGCTCTTGCAGGAAACCCGAACAGCGGTAAGACAACACTGTTCAACGCGCTCACCGGTTCCAACCAGTTTGTCGGAAACTGGCCGGGTGTTACGGTTGAGAAAAAAGAAGGAAAGCTTAAAAAACATGATGATGTGACGATCACGGACCTTCCGGGTATATATTCTTTATCGCCTTATACACTCGAGGAAGTGGTTGCCAGAAATTATCTTATAAACGAACGTCCTGATGCTATCTTAAACATCATAGACGGTACAAACCTTGAAAGAAACTTATATCTCACCACACAGTTAACGGAACTCGGGATTCCTGTAGTCATCGCCGTTAACATGATGGATGTGGTTAAAAAGAACGGTGACAAGATCAACAAAGACGAGTTATCAAGACAGCTCGGCTGTAAAGTGGTTGAGATCTCGGCACTTAAAGGCGACGGTACTTTGGAAGCCGCCGAGGAAGCGATCAAGGCCGCAAAGAACGGCAAGACCGTACCGCTTCACACATTCTCGGGTCCCGTTGAACATGCCATAGCTCATATCGAGGAAGCAGTCGTACACGACATGCCCGAAGAACAGCAGAGATGGTACGCTATCAAGATATTTGAAAGAGACGATAAAGTGCTCGCACAGATGAACATTCCCGCCGACAAGATGTCTCATATCGAAAACGACATCAAGGCAGCCGAGAAAGAACTTGACGATGACGCCGAGAGTATCATCACAAACGAGCGCTATGTGTATATAGCTGAAGTTATTAAGTCCTGTTACAAAAAGAAAAACGCAGGCGCCCTTACAACATCGGATAAGATCGATAAGATCGTGACCAACAGATGGCTCGGCCTTCCGATATTTGCATTGGTAATGTTTTTGGTTTACTGGATCGCCATGGTAGGAGTCGGAGCTCCGGCTACCGATTGGGCCAATGACGGACTGTTCGGTGACGGATTCCATCTCTTCGGAATTGACGGCGGATACGGAGATATCGCCGAAAGTTACGCAGAGGCATCCGCGATAGTAGACGGGTATGATGCTTATATCGAAGAAAACGGCGCTGAACCTACAGGCGAGTTCCCTTATACCATAGAAGATGAGGAAACGCTTGAGATATCCGAAGAAACGGCAAGTCTTGAAGATTACGAAGAAGCCGTTAAGACTCTGGATGAGACCGGTGATGAGCCCGATCCCGCAGATTACGGAGTCTGGATCCCCGGTATCCCCGCACTTGTTGAATCGGCGCTCGATGCGGCCAATGCAGCCGACTGGCTCAAAGGTCTTATACTTGACGGTATTGTAGCCGGTGTCGGAGCAGTACTCGGATTTGTTCCTCAGATGCTTGTATTGTTCTTGATGCTTGCATTCCTTGAGGCATGTGGTTACATGGCACGTATAGCTTTTGTACTTGACCGTATATTCCGCAGATTCGGCCTTTCGGGCAAGTCCTTTATCCCTATGCTTATCGGCGTGGGATGCGGTGTTCCCGGTATCATGGCAAGCCGTACGATAGAAAACGAACGTGACCGTCGAATGACGATCATGACAACAACATTTATCCCCTGCGGAGCAAAGGTTCCTTTTATCGCGATGATCGCAGGTGCGATATTCGGCGGATCCGCATGGATCTCAACATCCGCATACTTTATCGGTATGGCAGCGATTGTAGTATCCGGTATCATGCTTAAGAAGACCGAGATGTTCGCAGGAGACCCCGCTCCTTTCGTTATGGAGCTTCCCGCATACCACATGCCTACACTCGGAAACGTACTCCGTTCAATGTGGGAGCGTGGCTGGTCATTTATCAAGAAGGCAGGTACCATCATTCTTCTTTCAACCATCGTTGTATGGTTCACAAGCTATTTCGGATTTGCCGAGGATGGTTTCAGAATGCTCGAAGAGGAAGAACTCGACCTTTCGATCCTTGCAAAGATAGGTAATGCCATCGCATGGATATTCATTCCTCTCGGATGGGGTAACTGGCAGGCAGCCGTCGCATCTATCACAGGCCTTGTGGCAAAAGAAAACATTGTCGGAACAATGGGTATTTTGTACGGAGGCGGAGAACTGACCGCATGGCAGGCTCTTGCCGCAGCATTTACAGGCATCACGGGATTCTCATTCCTGGTATTTAATCTCTTGTGCGCACCCTGTTTCGCAGCTATCGGTGCCATTAAGCGAGAGATGAACAATGCCAAGTGGACATGGTTTGCAATAGGTTATCAGTGCGGATTTGCATATGTTATAGCATTTATGATCACACAGTTCGGATGGCTGTTTACCGGAAACGTAAACATCTTGGGTCTTATCTTTGCCATTGCCGCACTTGCCGGAATCGTTTACATGCTGTTCTTTAAGAAGTACAAAGAAGCGGAAAAGCTTACCGCAAAGATTTAAAACAGGTTACTTATGATACGGAGGCAACACGAAAAATGCTCACACCGATTATTGAAAATCTTGGGACAATTGCGATCACACTCCTTCTAATAATAGTTGTTTCGTGTATCATTTTAACAATAATAAGAGACAAAAAGCAGGGCAGATCGACCTGCGGCGGAAACTGCGCACACTGTAATGCGTGCGCAGGATGTCGTCCCAAGAAATAGGGGAAGCGGTCGTTTATCGGCTGCCGCTTGAAAAATTAAACTCCGCTTACGGCGGAGTTTAATAACACCCCGCGATTAGCATAGGCTAACTCGAAAGGAATCAAAACATGAATCCCGGAAATATTATCATTATAACGGCACTCATAGCGATCGTTGCATTGGCGGTATACGGAACCGTACGCCGGATCCGGTTCGGATCGTCTTGCTGCGGTGAGCATGATGCCGCCGATAAGAAGATAAAAGTCGCGGACAGAAACAAATCTCATTATCCGTTTGTTTATCTGTTGGATGTTGACGGAATGCACTGTGCGAACTGTGCAAGGCGTATTGAAAATGCTTTTAACGAAGACAAAGAAAGATGGGCATCGGCGGATATCGGCAAAAGACAGGTGATCGTCCGCTCCAAACACGAAGAAAACGAGAGCGAATTAAGAACGATCACAGCCATGACCGGATATACGATGCTTTCGTGTAAAAAAATATGACACAGCCGGAGGAACCAATGAAAAAATTATCGGAACTTAACAAGGATGCAGAAGGTGTTATCACTGCCGTAAACGGTGATGCACGTTTTGTAAGCAGGATCACATCGATCGGCCTTACCCCGGGTTGCAGGGTAACGGTGATCAAGAACGAAAAGAACAGACCGCTCCTTGTATACTCTCGCGATACGATGATCGCGCTTAACAGGTCTGAGAGCGAGCAGATCGAAGTTGAAGGAGGTATGGGAGCATGACGGATAAAAAAGAAACGGTAATAGCCTTACTCGGACAGCCAAATTCGGGTAAGTCCACTCTTTTCAACGCCCTTACGGGAATGAGACAGCATGTCGGCAACTGGCCCGGCAAGACCGTTGAGAAAAAAGAAGGAAACTTCAGTCACAACGGAGTCGATTATCTTGTTGCGGATCTTCCCGGAACATACAGTTTATCCGCCAATTCCGACGAGGAAATGATCACGCGTGATTATATCGCATCGGGAAAGGCAGATGTAGTATGTATTCTTGCCGACAGCTCACAGCTTGAAAGAAGCCTTTACATGCTTGCCGATTATGCAGGAATAACCGTACCGTGTTTTCTTGTGCTTAACATGAGTGACGTTGCCGCCATGCAGGGCAAGAAGATAGATGCGCAAAAACTTGAA
>CACYCC010000065.1 GCA_902772805.1 uncultured Lachnospiraceae bacterium
GATGACAAGGCCAAGGAAACATATAATAAAATTGTTGAATTATTTCCCGATTCGTGGTATTCTCAAAGAGCAGAGGATTATTTGAAAAACTACAGTGATTGATTTTAGACCCTCACTTTTCGAGGTGAGGGCTAATTTTTAAAAAGTCAGTTTTTCGTAATTTTTCGCAAATTTCAAACACATCAACTATGGGAGGAAAAGTGTATGAAAAAGAAATTATTAGCTTTAGTTCTCGCACTTGCCATGATAGTTGCAACCGTAGCAGGTTGTGGTAAAGGCAAGGACGGCGGTCAGACTTCTTCACAGGGTGGAGACAATGGCGGTGCCACAAGCGAGATCGGCGGAACTTATGACATTACCGTATGGGTTCCCGAACTTGCGGTTGATCTTACCAAGAAACAGATCGCTGATTTCAATTCAAGCAATGAATACGGAATTACATTCAACGCTACGAT
Organism: uncultured Lachnospiraceae bacterium; assembly: GCA_902772805.1. GTDB lineage: Bacteria > Bacillota > Clostridia > Lachnospirales > Lachnospiraceae > UBA1258. Next base: position 456 of record CACYCC010000065.1, read on the forward strand.
CGAGGCAGTTTCCGAAGCTGATTCGGCTACCACAATGATCACAGACGTTGAGTCCGGCGCAGACATTTTCTTCTTCGCTCAGGACCAGTCAACCAGACTTATACAGTCGGGCGCACTTCAGAAACTCGGCCAGGGCGCAGCAGAATCCGTAAGTTCTGCAAACGCATCGGGCGTTGTTGCAGCTTGTAAGCTCGGAGATGATATGTATGCATATCCCCTTACCGCTGATAACGGATACTTCATGTATTACGACAAATCAGTCATTCCCGAAGCAGATGTAACTTCTCTTGAAGCTCTTATCGCCGACTGCGAAAAGGCAGGAAGAACATTCTGTATGGAAACCGATACATCCGCATGGTATATCGCATCTTTCTTCTTCGGAACCGGTTGTGTATCCGAATGGGCACCCGATCTTTCATCGGTTAATGATACTTTCAATTCCGATAAAGGTCTTATCGCAGCAAAGGGTCTTTACAAATTACAGACTTCAAAAGCTCACGTAAGTTCTTCACAGGGTACCGAATTTGATGCGGCAGTTCCCGCAGCAGTAGTAGTTTCAGGTATCTGGGATTACGTAAATGTTGAGAACATCTTAGGTGACAACATGGGTGTTGCAGAACTTCCTTCTTTCGAAGTAGACGGCACCAAGTATCACATGGGTTCATTCAACGGTTGTAAGCTTCTCGGCGTTAAGCCTCAGACAGATGCAGCCAGAAGTGCAGCTCTTAACCAGCTCGCACAGTATCTCGTAAGCGAGAGTGCTCAGCTTGAAAGATTCGATGCACTTGCATGGGGTCCCGCAAACACAAACGCTCAGGCTTCCGATAAGGTTCAGGCTAACCCCGGACTTGTAGCATTAAACAAGCAGTTCCCTTACTCCGTTCCTCAGGGACAGATCCACGGTTCATGGTGGGATATCGCCAAGGTTATCGGTACTGACGTTGGAGAAACAGACGGTTCCGATGCACAGCTTAAAGAAGCATTAAAGAAATATGAAGACACCATCGCAGCACTCTTTAACATGTCAACCGATGAAAAAGAAGCGTTCTCTGTTATCGGTGGCATCTGTGGCACAAGCTGGGATACAGACTTCCCTATGACCAGAACAACAGAACCCGGAGATCCTACTTTCTATTCAGAGGCTCTTGAACTTCACGCAGGTGAAACCTTCAAGTGCAGACAGGGTGCTTCATGGGATGTTAACTTCGGCGATCCCAACAGCGGCGATCCCGACGGAAATGCTGTAGTAGCAGAAGACGGATTCTACTTTGTAAAACTCGTTACAAACGCTGACTATACCGAAGGCACTGTTACTCTTGAAAAGAACAGTTACGTAACCGGATGGACCGTTATCGGTACAGTATCCGGCACCAACTGGGATACCGATTTCGAGATGGAGATCCAGGACGACGGCACAACCTTTAAGTCTGTTGATAAGTTTGACATGACCGCAGGTACCGAGTTCAAGGTTCGTCAGGGTCACAACTGGGATGTAAGTTACGGTAACGGAACAGAAAACTATGTTGTTGACGCAGACGGTTCTTACACCGTAGTATTTGATTCCGCTACAGGAACCATCACACTTGAATAATATTTTGTGATATAATCAAAATCAGATCGGGTTGGAACCTTCACCGGTTCCAACCCGAATTTGATAATTGTTTCAGTCATTTCATTCGGGGGTTTGCAAATGAAGAACAAATTCTTTAAGGCACTTAAATCGGAAGTGTCGGATTTCTTCACCACATTTGCCAAGGGAAACTGGAAGACAAAACTGTCCTATGTGATCATGGGATCGGGCAATCTGTTTAACGGACAGATCGCAAGAGGTCTTGCATTACTGGCATTTGAAGTTCTTTTCTTTCTCTATTTATTCGCGGGACTGGGCGGCAGCAGCGGATTATACTGGATCTCGATGCTCCCTTCACTCGGACTTGAAGGGCCCGGTGAAAAATACGATCCCTTATTCGATCAGTATGTTTACAGATACGGCGACAATTCATTCCGTATACTTTTATACGGAATATTAACGATCTTTCTGATAGTTGCCTTTATCTTTACGTGGAGACTCAACATCAAGCAGGCGGCCGAAGTTGAAAGACTCCAAAAAGAAGGCAGAAAGATCAATAAATTTAAAGATGACGTAAGATCCCTTATAGACGAAGGCTTTTACAAAACACTTCTTGCCCTTCCGTTAACGGGTATCATAGTATTTATGGTATTGCCTCTTTTCTTCATGATACTTGTGGCATTTACCAACTATGACGGTACTCATGACGGATATGTTACGAATCTGTTCCACTGGGTAGGATGGCAGAACTTTAAAGCCCTGTTTTCTTTTGGCGGCAGCAGTTCGTACGGGAAGGTATTCCTTGGAATATTGGGGTGGACGGTCATCTGGGCTTTCTTTGCAACGTTTTCAAACTACTTTCTGGGAATACTCGTTGCGATGATGATCAACAAAAAGTCGATCAAATTCAAGAAACTGTGGCGTACGATATTCGTACTTACGATAGCGATACCGCAGTTTATCTCACTTTTGTATGTTTCCAAGATGTTTGATAAGTCGGGACTTATAAACGGATTCTTATTAAAGATGGGATGGATCTCTACGGCCTATGATTTCTGGGGGCATCCTTTCTCGGCAAGGCTTCTTGTAATACTCATAAATATCTGGATAGGTATCCCGTACCTTATGCTTATCGCAACGGGTATACTGCTTAACATTCCTCAGGATCTTTACGAGGCGGCCAAGATAGACGGTGCTAATCCCGTTCAGCAGTTCAGACATATCACGATGCCCTATATGCTCTTTGTAACCGGTCCTTACCTGCTTACAAGCTTTACGGGCAACATGAACAACTTCAACGTAATATTTTTGTTGTCGGGAGGCGGTCCCACCAACTCCGCGGCAAGTTCCTCAGCCGGAAGTGTAGGTTATACGGACCTTCTGGTAACGTGGCTTTTCAAGATCACCACAGGTGCGGAATCGCAGTATTACATGGCTTCCGTTATCGGTATCGTTATCTTTATCGTGGTATCGATCATAACCCTTACGGTATACAATGTATTACCGTCCATCAAGAATGAGGAGGATATGCAATGAGCAATCAGATCAAAGAATCTCATCTTGGTATGTCGGCCAAAAGAAAGATCGCGGACACAGCGATATATATTATCCTCATATTGATGAGCATTATCTGGCTTACGCCTTTTGTATGCATAGTCCTTCAGTCGTTCAGAGTGGAGTCCACCTGGCAGGTCGGATATGTTATACCCAAACAGTGGGGA
>CACYCC010000066.1 GCA_902772805.1 uncultured Lachnospiraceae bacterium
CACGCTTGCCATAGTAAACGGTGTGTATTTCCGTATGGCTTACGATTACAATATGCTGCTTGAGAGTTTCAAGGAAAGACTTTCCGACAAGATAAAGAAACTTGAAGACGGAACATGGAAGATAGGGGTATTTTCGGAGTTCGGTATCCGCAGAAGGCTTTCGGCCGAGGCTCAGGAGCTTGCGGTTTCAAAGCTCTGCGAAGGTAAATTTGCGGGATCGACTTTTGTGGGTACCTCAAACGTATTTCTTGCCAGGAAATTCGGCATCAAGCCCGTAGGAACGATGGCACATGAGTGGATCATGTGTGTAGGACAGGGCAATCACAAGCACAATCCCGCATATTCAAACTGGTTTGCGCTTGATGCCTGGGTCAAGGAATACGGCGTATTAAACGGTACCGCCCTTACCGATGCCATTACAACCGACTGCTTCTTAAGAGATTTTCAGCTTACCTACGCAACGCTTTTCTCGGGAGTCCGTCATGACAGCGGCGATCCGATAGAGTGGGGAGAAAAGATGATAGCTCACTACGAGGAGCTCGGTATAGACGCTCACACCAAGACGCTTCTTTTCTCGGATGCGCTTGATTTTGAGAAGGCTCATCGCATAAATGCCCATTTCGCGGGAAGAGCCAAGGTTGCTTTCGGTATAGGAACTTATGTGGCCAACGATACCGATGTTCCGGCACTTAACATAGTCATGAAGACGACGGAATGTAACGGCCAGGATGTAGCCAAGATATCCGATTCCGAGGGCAAGGGGATGTGCAAGAATCCCGAATACGAAGAATACCTTATGCGCTGCATAAACTGGCGCATGGAACACGAAGAGAAATAGATGCGCACGGAACGCGAAGAAAAGCAGCTGAGTCCCTGACCGGGGAAATCTAAACGGCGCGAAACGGAGACAGTATGATAAAAGATGTCGAAAAAACGGTAAACGAACTTATCGAATGGATAAAACAGTATTTTGAAAAAAACGGAAGGGGCTGCAGCGCGGTGCTTGGAATATCGGGCGGCAAGGATTCAAGTGTGACGGCTGCACTACTGGCCAAAGCGCTTGGAACCGACAGGGTTGTCGGCGTTATGATGCCCGACGGCGTTCAGTCGGATATCTCGGATTCGATACAACTCGTTGAATTTCTGGGGATAAAGAATCTTACCGTGAACATCGGTGAGACCACCACGGCGCTTAAAGCCGCTCTTGAAACAGCGGGATCGGCGATCACCAAAGACACTAAGATCAACATACCGCCGAGAGTCCGCATGACTGTTCTTTATGCAGTGGCGCAGGGACTTGAAAACGGCGGTCGTGTCATAAATACATGCAACAAGTCCGAAGACTTCATCGGATACAGCACGAAGTTCGGCGACAGCGCCGGAGATGTATCGCTACTGGCTGCTTTCACGGTTGAAGAAGTGCTTCAGATAGGCGAATATCTCGGCCTTCCCGATAATCTCGTGCACAAAAAGCCCTCCGACGGACTCAGCGGGATGAGCGACGAGGACAAGATCGGATTTTCCTATGCCGTTCTTGATAAATATATCGCTACCGGAATATGTGAGGATGATGCGATCCGTGAAAAGATCGACCGCATGCACAGACTAAATCTCCATAAACTTGAACTGATGCCGCACTTTGAGCCTTCACGGGAATGATTGTAATCTAATGCATTGTTTTTGCGTTCCGTATAATTTATAATGTCTGATACATTCATATCAAAGGAGGTTACTTATGGGTTTATTTGACAAGATCGTAAAAGAAGTCGGAAAAGCAGTAGGAAACAAAGTCGCAGATGACATTCTCGGAAGATCCGGATTGTCGGGAAACAGCAATTACGGTGCCTCGAACGTTGAACCGAAAGTCAGCGTATCACCGTCTTACTCTGTTACCGAAGACCCCGGCCCTTCAGGATTTTCCTGGGGTGAAGTAATGCCTCCGGAAGAAAACCAGTACAACTATAGCGGCCCTTATTACAAGTATTTTGAAGAAGTGTTCAGATCGGCATTCCCCGATTGCGCGATCACTTCCGAGAAGGCACCGTACTCGGACAGATATACATTTACATTCGTACGCGGAGGTCGTACGGTACTTATTGTCGAAGTGCTTCCCGACAATTCATCCGTATACGCAACACGCGAAAAATGCCGCAAAGAAGGCATCGGATATACCCGTTTTTATCACAACCATCACGGCTGGTGGAACACACGCGAATATGTGATCAAGCGTGCGACCGAAGCAATGCGTGGTTAACATAACATCGATATATGTACGGAAAAAGAACGCATAGCGCCTGTGGCGGGCAAGGCACGGAACAATAAAGAGTTTCGCAGGCAACGGTTCCGTGTACGGTCTCGTACATCCAAGGATTGCCTTGGATTTAACATTTTCTTTTTCCGATATCATATAAAAGAAGGATCCTCATCCTAACCGGATGAGGTTTTCTTTAGAAAAGAAAACGTGCATTTTGGCACGGAACGGAGAGTAACATGAAAGAATTTTTAAGGAAAAAAGACATCGAGATCTCGCTTAAGAGGTACGGGATAGACGCTCTGGGCGCAATGGCGCAGGGTCTGTTCTGTTCGCTTCTTATAGGGACGATCATCAACACTATCGGAACGCAGTTTCATATAGGGTTTTTGATGCAGCCCGTTGCGGTTGTGGGCGGAGTCGAATATACGGTCGGCGGGATAGCCTCCGCGATGAGCGGACCTGCCATGGCGGTCGCGATCGGATATGCGCTTAAATGTCCGCCGCTTGTTCTTTTTTCTATGATAAGTGTCGGATTCGCGGCCAATGCACTCGGCGGCGCGGGAGGACCTTTGGCGGTACTGTTTGTTGCGATAATAGCGGCGGAATTCGGTAAGGCCGTTTCCAAGGAAACCAAAATCGACATACTTGTGACACCGCTTGTGACGATCGGAATGGGAATGTTTTTGTCATGGCTGATCGCTCCGCCTCTTGGAAAAGCGGCGATGACGGTCGGAAAACTCATCATGTGGGCTACGGAACTTCAGCCTCTTCTGATGGGTATCGTGGTTTCGGTGATCGTCGGAATGGCACTTACGCTTCCGATCTCTTCGGCGGCGATATGTGCAGCCCTCTTGCTTACGGGTCTTGCGGGCGGCGCGGCTGTTGCGGGATGCTGTGCACAGATGGTCGGTTTTGCGGTGATCTCGTACCGTGAAAACAAGATCGGAGGCCTTGTTTCCCAGGGAATAGGTACTTCGATGCTTCAGATGGGAAATATCGTTAAAAACCCGCGTGTCTGGATAGCTCCGACACTTGCTTCGGCGATA
>CACYCC010000067.1 GCA_902772805.1 uncultured Lachnospiraceae bacterium
GATTCCAAAAGTTCCTGCCTGGTGGCACGCACCTTGCTGACCAGAAGCCCTGCCGCTATATCGTCGTAAAGATAATCTTCCTCGGCAGCTTCGGTCGTAAATTTGAGTTCTCCGTCCTCATCGAAACCTATCGTAAATATTCCGCCCACTTCTTCGGTAAAAAGAACGCATATGATCTTAAGCTCGTCTTTTACCGAATCCGGCATTTTGTCAAATGCGGGATTTAAGTAGTATTTTTCCTCGTAGGCGTTGGCTCCGCACACTACAGTTTCTTTCATTTGTTGAACTCCTCGGAAAGGGTTGCAGCCATAACGGCCTTTATCGTATGCATGCGGTTTTCGGCCTCGTCAAACACAAGGCTCTTTTCAGACTCGAATACTTCGTCGGTAACTTCCATTTCCGTACGGCCGAATTTCTCACCCATCTCCTTGCCGATCTGAGTCTTTAAGTCATGATAAGCGGGAAGACAATGCAGGAATACGGCATTGGGTCCGGCGTTGTCCATTATCGTCTTGTTCACCTGATAAGGAGAAAGAGCACGGATACGCTCATCCCATACGACAACGGGTTCACCCATGGATACCCATACATCGGTATAGATAACATCCACGTCTTTGGTTCCTTCCATAGCGTCTTCGGTAAGTTTTATGCTGCCGCCGGTGGTCGCTGCGATCTCTTCACAGGTCTTTACAAGCTCGGGATCGGGGAAATAGTTTTTGTTGGAGCAGGCAGTGAAATGCATGCCCATCTTGGCACAGGTCACCATAAGGGAATTGGCCATGTTATAACGCGCATCACCCATATATGTGAGCTTGATGCCCTTGGTGTGTCCGAAATGCTCCTGGATAGTCAAAAGGTCGGCGAGCATCTGCGTGGGATGGAATTCGTTGGTAAGACCGTTCCATACGGGAACCTCGGCAAAACGGGCCAGTTCCTCTACTATGGACTGCTCGAATCCGCGGTATTCGATACCGTCAAACATACGGCTTAAAACTCTTGCGGTATCCGCAATGCTTTCTTTTTTACCTATCTGCGAACTTGCGGGCTCAAGATATGTGGAGCCCATTCCAAGATCGTGCGCGGCAACTTCAAAAGAACACCTCGTGCGGGTACTTGTCTTTTCGAATATGAGGGCAACGTTTTTGCCCTTAAGCTTATCTACGGGGATGCCGGCTTTCTTTTTGGCTTTAAGATCTGCCGCAAGGTCAACGAGTCCCTGTATTTCCTCGGATGTATAATCCAGTAATTTCAAAAAATCACGTCCGTAAAGATTCATTTCAGTTTTCCTCTCGTTTAGTATTTATCTATTATCCGAAATATAGCGCCGGGGGCCTTAATAAAATACGTGATGTCCTATGACATAACCTTCCTTGGTACCTACCCGTCTGAAGTGCGTCATATCGCCGACATTTGTATATCCGTTAAGAGCCTCGATGGCTGCCTGAACACATATCTGCTTGGGTCCGTTATTGTAGACTCTCGTAAGTGAACCCGTTTTGGCCGGAGTGAACTGTCCCGAAGCATATATTACATCATATACGGTTGAGGGATATGCGGCACTCCTGACACGGTTCATTACGACCGCACCGACGGCAACCATACCTTCATAAGGTTCTCCGCCCGCTTCACACTGTATGAGTGCGCCTAAGAGTCTCTGGACATTTTCATCGGACTGCATGGCTTCGCGCTGTCTTTGAAGTGCGAGTCTCGCCTCGGCCTCTTTGCGCTTTCTTTCCTTGATCATGGCCATCGTTTCGCCGTGATCGACTTCGAACTTTATGGTGACACCGGCTTTTGCGACATAACCTTCGTCGTTTCCGAAAGCAACCTTGATCCAGCTTGAATTGATCTCTTCTATGACCTCGGTTATCGCATGCTGGGAAAGTATCCCTATGATATCGGCGCCGTAATAAGGTCCGGACCTTACATAAACGGCATTTTCGGTAACAAATGCGTTAACAAATCCGACATCTCTTGCAAGTTCCTCGGCTTCTTCGTCAAACAAAAGATACTCATTGCTGGCCCAGCCCACAAGCTCTCCGCTTTCTATAAGGCTCCATTCTTCGCCGCGTTCCAAAACTTTGCCGCCGCAGTCACGATATATCATGCCTACCCTGGATGACTCGATATCGGGCGCCGATCTTACGTTTAACGCAGACTTTACGTTGGCCATTACAAGATTTGAACTTTCGGTATCGGGAATCTCCTCTTCGATCTCATCGATCCCGAGCCTGTCGATCTCTTCACCGTTGTAGGCGTGGAGATCGAATACGACCGTACCGCCTATGTTTTCTTTTTCAAGCAGATTTGCCGCGGTATCGGCATAAGCCGTTTGGGACAGACATCCCAGTATCAGTGAAAATACAACAGCTGCGCTTAACGTCTTAAAAGTCCGCTGCCGCTTGGCTTCATAGCTTAAAAGTGCGGTGCTGACTGCGGCATTTAAAGATTCAAGCGAACCCTCCATAGGGATCTTGATGAGTTTATCGGCATGAGCGGTGATCTCGTCGGAAAGACCGTTTCCTTCGTTGCCTATCAGAAATGCACATCCGCCGGAAAGATCTTCTTCCCAGAAAGACTTTTCCCCTTTTAAGTGGGCGGCGTAGCATTTTATCCCCTTTTCGCGGAGTTTATCCACCGTTTTTGAAAGATCGTCGGTGTAAAAGAAGGGCTGTCTGAATATTGCGCCCATGGTCGATCTTACAACCTTTGGATTATAAATATCTGCGGTATCCCTGCTCATTATGACAGCCGTGACACCCGCTCCCTCGGCACTCCTTATAATGGTCCCGAGATTTCCGGGATCCTGGATCGATTCAAGCACCACATAAGTCCCGTCAGGCTTTATAAGCGAATCGGCATCGGGCTCATGCATCTTAACAAGTGCGAGAAGTCCCTGGGAATTGACGGTATCCGACATTTTGGCAAATACGTCGTCCCTTACGGTCTCCGCCCCAAGCTTTTCGAGGCGCACGGCAAGGTCTTTATCCGGCTTAAAGGATTCGGATACGAACACATTTATGACATCACTGTCGGGCACATCCGAAAACACTCTTACGCCCTCGACCACAAATGCCTGTTCTTCGCGTCTTTGACTGCTCTTACGGGTGAGTCTGATTATTCTTTTTACCTGTTTGTTGTCCTGAGAACTTATCATACACTTTCATTGCGTGACAGAAGACGGCTTACCTCATACTGGTAAGGATTGATGGTCTTTGTCATGTTAAGAGCTTCCTCTATGTCATAATCGATAAACTGACCGTTACGGTAGCAGACCGCACGTTTGGTCTTGCCTTCAGCCAGTATATCCGCTGCATACGCACCCATGATCGATGCATAATATCTGTCTTTACAGGTCGGGCTGCCGCCGCGCTGCATGTATCCGAGGATCGTGGCTCTTGTCTCGATACCGGTTGCCGCTTCGATACGACGTGCCATGGAAGTCGAGTGGCCTATACCTTCCGCGTTGATGATGAGGTGGTGAGTCTTACCTTTCTTACGGTTGGCGATTATGTTATTTACAAGCGTCTGCTCGTTGAAATCATATTTCTCGGGCAAAAGAACGTCTTCGGCACCGCAGGCAACACCGCACCAGAGAGCGATATAACCGGCATTTCGTCCCATAACTTCGATTATGGAGCATCTCTCGTGTGATGAAGATGTGTCTCTTACCTTATCTATTGCTTCCATAGCGGTATTGATGGCGGTATCAAAACCGATGGTGTAATCGGTGCAGGCAATATCAAGGTCGATGGTACCCGGTATACCGATGGTATTGATACCCTGTCTTGCAAGTGCCTGAGCGCCTCTGTATGAACCGTCACCGCCTATTACGACCAGTCCGTCGATGCCGTGCTTACGGCATATGTCAGCGGCTTTTGCCTGAACTTCTTCTTCTTTGAATTCCAGACATCTTGCGGTTCCCAGTATAGTACCGCCGCGCTGTATGATATCCGATACGGAAAATGCCCCCATATCCACGATCTCTTCGTTGAGAAGTCCCAAGTAACCCTTCTTGATACCCTTAACCTTAAGACCGTTGTTAAGAGATTTTCTGACAACGGCTCTTATGGCGGCGTTCATTCCCGGCGCATCGCCTCCGCTTGTTAAAACACCGACTGTTTTGATCTCGCCTGACATATACATGCCCTCCTGAAATAAAAATTTCTGATTCCTAAGATGTTATTTTGATCTTATCCTCACCGTAAATGTTTCTAAGGCTATCGGTAAGTTCGCTGTCAACGCTTACGCTGAATTGAGGCCCGAGGTCTTTCATTGCGCGTTCTTTTTCAAGATATATCCAAACCCTGTCACGCCCGTCACTTTCCGAAAGGACTTTTGTAAGATTATCATAATCGGCAAGGAAAGTCTCCTTATCGGGGTAGGATATCCAAAGTTTCCTCGGTATATCCCTGAAAGGGATCAGCTCATCGAGGATCAGTTTTCCGTCTTTGTCTTCCTCGACGCTTACGCGGCCCTTTACAAAGACCTTTGCATCCTCCGTAAGTTCACGCGAGTACTTTTCGTAGAACTTGGGGAATATGATGACCTCGATGGAACCGATGAGGTCCTCAAGCGTTATGAACGCCATCGCCTTGTTGGCCTTGGTGTATTTAATGGTCTTGCCGGTGATGATACCGCCGACCGTCGCCCTGATGCCGTCTTCGATCGGTACGGCGTTTGTCTCGGGATCCAATATGAACTGTCCCGCATCGGCGGTTATGTTCTTTTCCCATAC
>CACYCC010000068.1 GCA_902772805.1 uncultured Lachnospiraceae bacterium
ACACTTAAGATCTCATCGCGAAGATTATCAGGATCCATGCTAAGCAAAGTTAAAACACCGTGAGACTTAATGTTTTCATCGCCCTGTGCCACGTTTTCAAAATTTGGGCTTTGATGTGCATACGGAATGGATACATACGTAAATTCAACACAATCCTGCGGATTGATATAATGATTCAGATGAACTATGATATTTCCTTTTATTGCAGCCGGAAGTTTAGCTGCCAGATTAATAAAGTACTGTTTAATCTGAGGTCTTATATAATCGTCTGTCCAGTCAACTTCTATATTGACTTCTTCATCTTCCGGAAGTGAAGAAAAATAATCTCTGAAATCCGTAAATTTCTGAGCTGTAACCGAAGTAAGATCTCCGGCAATAAATCTTTCATAATTAATTTCTACATCAAAACGGTCGCCTGAATGATTTAGCAGCCAATTCTCAAGGTCATGCGAATATCTTCTCGATTGGAAGTTTTCTTTATATATGTCCAGTTTTCCGTTTGAAAGAACCTCCACATAGGCAGTGATCTGAACATTTTTCCAGTACAGGTATGCAACATATGTATTTCTGCCGGGGCGTTCAGGATCATCATATTCAAAAACATCGCCTTTGGGACCTGCTGATGACCGAATATTTATATCTTCACCATATACACTTTCAAGATATTTGATCGTTCCGTTTACTACTTTATTGGTTGAAGGATCTCCACCATGATAAGCATGTTCTTTACCGTCATTGATATAAAGAAATACACCGCATAAAACCGCAATGCAGATAATTTCTATAACATTGAAATAATTCTTTTCGGACGGAATTCTCATAGCATCGTCGGAAGCCCTGTTTTCTGCCAAAATTATTGCGTTTGTGATCAGATTCATAAGATTTACAAACGGCATAATACCCATTTCTTTAAATGGGGTACTGTTAAGAGACATGGCAAAACCAAATAATGCCAGAAAATCAATAAAAAGCAGAACAACAGAAACGAAGATCATTGTAGTTGATATCGCTTTAGTTTTATCGCTTTCGGACAGGGATGATCTTATCGTCAAAACACTGGTGAAATAAAAGGCAAAGTATATGATGACCGCTCCGCCCCACCATTCGAATATCGATCCCGCATACATAAAAAAGCATATGATCTTATATATAAGCGTAGCCACGCCAAATATAAATCCTATATGTTTTTTTTCGGTTCCGTTATATGTCAATTAGCTTTCCTCCAAATATTTGAATACACAAAAAGCAGATATCTTTATATAAGCGTTGTCCCCCCTTATACAAAGCCTATCTGCTTTCGATATAAAACCTTTTGATTAATATATTATTTTACCAATGCCAGCGTTTCACGAGCAATAGCGAGCTCTTCGTTGGTAGGGATGACCATTACCTTTACTTTGCTGTCGGGTGTGGTTATCTCAATCTCCTCACCACGCTTATGATTGGCTTCTTCATCTATGGTGATGCCGAGGTATCCGAGATACTCACAGACCATGGTTCTTACAATGGCGGCATTCTCGCCGATACCTGCGGTAAAGCAGATCGCATCAACGCCGTTCATAGCAGCAACATATGAACCGATGTACTTTGCGGTTCTGTAACAGAAAGCTTCAACAGCCTGCTTGGCAAGCTCATTTCCGTTGTTCATTGCTTCTTCGAGATCCCTGAAATCGGATGAAAGATCTCCGCTCATTCCGTAAACACCGGACTTCTTATTAAGAACGTTCATTACACCTGCAAAATCAAGATTCTCTTTGTTGGCTATGAATTCAAGGATCGCGGGATCGAGTTCACCGGATCTGGTTCCCATGATAAGTCCTTCAAGAGGTGTAAGACCCATTGAAGTATCAACGCACTTACCGTTCTTGACTGCAGATACGGATGCACCGTTTCCGAGATGAGCTACGATGATCTTAAGATCGTCATAGTTTTTGCCGAGAAGTTCGGCACATCTGTGTGAAACATATGAATGAGAGGTACCGTGGAATCCGTAGCGGCGGATCTTATACTTCTCATAATATGCATTGGGAAGTCCGTAGAGGTATGCCTTGGGAGGCATTGTCTGATGGAATGCGGTGTCGAATACGGCAACCATCGGAGTATTGGGCATGAGCTTCTTACATGCATCAATTCCTATAAGATTGGCAGGATTGTGAAGAGGAGCAAGATCGTTGCACTCTTCGATCGCTTTGATGACCTCATCATTGATCACAACGGATGAAGCAAACTTCTCTCCGCCGTGAACGATCCTGTGTCCTACT
>CACYCC010000069.1 GCA_902772805.1 uncultured Lachnospiraceae bacterium
GTGAGATTCTCAAGTATCGAATCTTTGATACTGTTGGCTTCTTTGGCCTGGGTAAGGGCGCCTTCCAAAAGTTCTTTCTGCTCACCGGCAGCTCTTACTTCATCGTCGATATCCGCAAATCCGACAACAAGATGATTCTCGGAATTGTTGACCTTGGCCGCCTTCATCTGGAAGTAATTGGCATGTCCGTCCTTGTCGCCAACATAGTTGTATGTATAATAATCCCTGTCTTTAAGTTTCTCACGAAGGTTGTCGGAACTGACTTCTCTTAAAAAGTCCTCACGATACTCCTCGTGAACAAGCTTCTGACAGTATGCATTGGCATACCATTCAAGAGGATGCTTTTCGGCATACTCGGCTCCCATGTATTTCTGGATACGTCCTCCGATCTGCAGAAACTTGATCTCATCGGTCAAAAGGTCGCAATAATATACTGCGTTATAGTTTGAACTGAGCGCCTCCACTATCTCGAGCGCATCCTTGCTGGCACGCTCTCTTTCATTGCCGAGTTTTGTAAGCGTATTCTGGAAATCTCTTGCGGTGACGGTGATACAGAATGTTACGGTCAAAAGAAGCGACATTGCAACAGCGCTCCACGCCGCTAAAATATTACCGGCTTCCGTTGTGGAACTCTTAAAATAATTTACCACCAGCACTATGGTGATCGCCCAGCACATAATGGTCAAAAACATTATTGACCCGCGGAAGTACTGAAGTCTGTAACCCTTCTTCAAGCTCACATCATTTTCCGTTTTCATCGGCCTTTTCCTCATATTCGCTTCTGTATTTGACACGAAATACTCTCTTCAGGGAATCGTTGATACGATCCTCCGATATGACATTTGACTTAACGGCTTCAACAACCGCTTCGTAGCCTTCTTCGAAATTTTCGGGACAAAGCACCATATCCGCGCCGGCTTTGATAGCCTTTACGCAGCTCTCGGCGGAAGTATAGTACTCGGTTATAACAGGATCGTCCAGACAGTCGGTTATCAGTATCACATTTGAAAAACCGTAGCTGTCACGCAAGAGCCCCGTATATATATCTTTGGACAAAGAACACGGAACGTTGTCCTTGACTATATTGTCTGCATATTCATGGCTTACCACAACAGCAACCGCACCGTTATCGACAGCCGCTTTAAGAACCTCATACTGTTTGGTATAAACATCGTCGGCAGTCAGCATTACGGATAAAACGCCCTTCGTGGGATCGTCTTTTAAGCTTCCCTGTCCGGGGAAATATCCCACTGCTGTACTGATGCCGGATTCGCTGTAGGCATGAGCGCTTTCCTGAACCATACGTGATACGATAACGGGATCGGCTCCGAAAGATCTGCTGCTCATAAATAAGGATGTATCGTCTTTGCTGTCAATGATGTCCGAAACGATACCGAAGTTAAAATCTATGCCCGATGCCTTTAAGTATTCGGCAATCTTTTTGTGCTCCGTATATGCGGTATAGGGATCCATCGACTCACCTATCTTGGCCTGTGAAAGAGTCGCATCAAGTTTGAGTTTATTTCCCAGCACCGTATTGCCGGGTTCTTCTTTGACTGCCAGGAAAAGCGGGTACTTGGAATAGGATCTGGTATTTGCAAGCATTCCCGAAAACTGATCCGCGCTTAAGATGTTTTTATCGGAATAAAGAACGCCTCCGACAGTGTACTGTTCGAATGCCTTCTGGGTGCCTTCTCCGGCCTGAATAACTATATCCACACCGGTGATCGATTCAGGTCTTACGATAAACAGATTCATGACTTTTTCTTCAAGCGGGATCACTGCGATCTTGGAATCGAGCCATTCGTCAAAAAGTTCTTCCTCTGTAGGCTCGGGATCGGTTACGACCGGAGGTGCCACCACAACTTCCTCCTCGCCGCCCAGAATGTCTTCAATGTGATTCTGAACATTGCGGTTCTCTTCGGCGACATCCGTTCTGCCTGCCTTTAACATAAGGCCTGTATGTTTTATCACAAAGAAAATACCCGTCCCCGCCAGCAGTAAAACGACCGCAAGCGAAACATATGCGAGTATCCTCGCTTTCTGCCTTTTTTTGCGGCGTGTCATACGCCTTTCATCCGTGTCCTGGAATCCGTTTATAAGTTCAAGATATCTGTTTTTATTGTCGTCCATCTGTATGTTGCCCTTTTTCAATAATAATTCAGAGTAATTATACAACATATATGGCGCAAATGACAATAAAAATACCATAAATTGTGGTGGGATAACCCCAAAACCAGCTTCGCATATTTATCCGGCTGAGAATATTAAAGGAGCCATCGACGTCTGTTCGTTCGATGGCCCCTTTAAACTATCTCCATATCCAATGGACTGTACCTCCTGATTCTTTTTCTATTCAGTTGTCGCTATTTTCTGCAGTGGGCTTACCTCCTGTGATTTGATTTACTATTCGGTAGTCATGTGATCACTGCATTTGGAATAATACTTTTTCTTAAGTACCTCCTTGAAAATAAGATTATGAAATTATGCTAATCAGTACAGTGGACCGTACCTCCTTAAAAAGAATTTGGGTGGAACAGTTGTATCTGTAACTTATGTATGTAGTATAGCTGACCGGCTTTGAATTGTCAATACAATTTTATTAAGAATTTATGAACATTTAGAAACATCATTATTAACACGGTAAATTGTGTGATTAATTTAAACTTTTATGATATTTTGTGCAAATTCTTTAGGCGGTTAAAAATAGCGCCATGTGTATTATCTGAACCTCTCCGCAGCGTCGGCGCTTAACGAGAAGAGCGTAAGCTCATCGAGTTTAGCGAGCGAGGGCTTTTGCCCGCAGCGTCCGCTACGCGAGGATTGAAGCGAAAGCGTGGTGAAGATTGTACACATGGCGCTATTATAATGTCCTTAAAGCTTAGCTACTACGAAAATGTCATAGATCGCTTCGATCGCAGTTTCGAAGTCTTCGTTGGCAACTCCGATGATGATGTTAAGCTCGCTGGAGCCCTGGTCGATCATCTTTACATTGACATTGGCATGCGCA
>CACYCC010000070.1 GCA_902772805.1 uncultured Lachnospiraceae bacterium
CCGATGGCATGTCTGTTTGCCATAAGACCTGTAAATCCGGTCGCGAAATCCTCGTTGAAGGTTACGGTCCAAAGCGACGATCCGTCTCCGTGCATTATGACGGGCTTGCCCTCAAGCATTCTCTTTATCACCTGATAGCCGCCCTTGTTACCGTGAACACCGAGAGGCAGGTTTCTTTCATCATAAGTGTGGCTCGGTCTTACTATGGTTACGGGGAATCCTTCCTTGCGGTATTTATCCATCAGGAACTCTTCGCTTAATATCTTGTTGCGCGAATATTCCCAGTGAGGATTTGCAAGGGTGGTGCCCTCGGTTATGACGTAACTTGCAGCGGGCTTATTGTATGCTGATGCCGAACTTATATAGATATACTGCTTTGTCTTACCCTTAAAGAGTCTGTAATCTCTTTCGACCTGATCGAGCGTGAATCCTATGAATTCACACACAACATCAAACTCCATGCCATCAAGTTTTGCGACTGCGTCCGCCTCGTTTGAGATATCACAGATTATCTCATTAACTCCTGCGGGTACCACGCTTTTACGATTACCTCTGTTAAGAAGCCAGACCTCCCACAAAGGATCTTTTGCAAGCCTTCTTACGATAGCTGCGCTGATAGTACCCGTTCCCCCAATAAACAATGCTTTCATGGTTTTCTCCTTTCCCCGGTTTGTTCACCGATATCACTATTTCAGAATATACGGAAAAAGAAAACATATATAGAATTTACCGCTAAGTAAATATTATAAAACTCTTAGGAATCAGAAATTTACAAAGTAAATTTCTGACCGCAATGCAAGCCCCAATGCATTGCGGGGCCGGAGGCATTCCGCCGTAACCGAGGTATTTTCGAGGTTACGGTTGTACAATCTTGCGTATACCATAGGAATCAAAAAGGACAGGGTTAAACCCTGTCCTTTGATGTCGTGCTTTAAACTCAAGCCTTGCCGTCTGAACCAAGAACGTTAACAATCTTGTGAGCAACCATATATTTAACTGCCTGACGGGCGGGTTTAAGATACTGACGGGGATCGAAGTGATCGGGATGCTCTGCAAAGTACTTACGGATGTTACCGGTCATTGCAAGACGGATATCGGAGTCGATATTGATCTTACATACAGCAAGGGTAGCTGCCTTACGAAGCTGCTCTTCGGGAATACCTACAGCGTCGGGCATGTTACCGCCGTACTGGTTAACCATCTTAACGAATTCCTGAGGAACCGATGATGAACCGTGAAGAACGATCGGGAATCCGGGAAGTCTCTTGATGCACTCCTCAAGTACGTCGAAACGAAGCGGAGGGGGAACAAGGATGCCGTCAGCGTTTCTGGTGCACTGAGCAGCCGTGAACTTGTAAGCACCGTGAGATGTTCCGATCGCGATTGCAAGAGAGTCACATCCCGTACGTGATACGAACTCTTCAACTTCTTCGGGTCTGGTGTAGCTCTCGTGACCTGCTTCTACAACTACTTCGTCTTCGATACCAGCAAGAGTACCAAGTTCTGCTTCAACAACAACGCCCTTGTCGTGAGCATACTCAACTACCTGCTTGGTAAGAGCGATGTTCTCTTCAAATGACTTTGAAGAAGCGTCGATCATGACTGAAGTGAAACCGCCGTCGATACATGACTTACAAAGTTCGAATGTATCACCGTGATCTAAGTGAAGGGCGATCGGGATATCGGGATTCTCGATAACTGCTGCCTCTACGAGTTTAACAAGATATGTGTGGTTCGCATAAGCGCGGGCACCCTTGGAAACCTGAAGTATAACGGGGCTCTTTAATTCGCCTGCTGCTTCCGTGATACCCTGAACGATCTCCATGTTGTTTACGTTGAAAGCACCTACGGCATAGCCGCCGTCATAAGCTTTCTTGAACATTTCGGTTGTTGTAACCAATGACATTACAATAATCCTCCTTATGTTTTTTTATTATAATAACATGCATATCATATCATGTTTATTACACTATATTATACCGATAACTCATTACACTTCAAACATAAGATCCGCATATGACGGTAAAGGCCATGTTCGTTTGTCGACGATCGTCTCAAGATTGTCAACGGGCTTTCTTAATTTGGCCATTGCGGGAATGATATTATCCTTGAAGTAATAAGCTTTTTCCTTGATATCCCCGATCTCAGAGACATTTTCAAGTAAGAACTTAAGCTTTACGAGTGCTTCGTCAACTTCCGTAAGCTGAGTGTTGACGTCATTCAAAAGTCCCATCTGAACCATGGGCTTTACGCCCGCCTGAAGCATATTGTTGACCGTATCGGCAAGCCTTCCCGAATATCCCGAAACTGCCGGGATTATCTGGCGTGATACGATATCGATCATCGTATTGGCTTCGATATTGATGGTCTTTACATATGTCTCATACAGTATTTCGGCTCTGGATCCAAGCTCTGCTTTTGTAAATATCGAAAATTTCTCAAAAAGCCTTGCTGTCTTTTCGTCATTTAACGTATCGATGGCATCGACCATCGATTCAAGGCAGGGAAGTCCGCGTCTTGCGGCTTCTTTTCTCCATCCTTCCGAATAACCGTCACCGCTGAAGATAACGCGCTGATGTGCGGTAAAGTTATCGGTTATCACATCGTGGATTGCGCTCTTTTTGTCCTCGGCAGACTCTATTATATCACAAGCTTCGCTGAATGCCTCGGCAACTATCGTATTGATGGTGATATTGGGACTTCCTATCGAATCGGAGCTTCCGACCGTTCTGAATTCAAATTTATTTCCGGTAAAAGCAAACGGAGACGTACGGTTACGGTCCGTTGCATCGATCTCAAAATCGGGAAGAGCCGATACACCGGTGCGGATGGTAACGTTTTCTTTTAAATTGCTGGCCTCACCGAACTCGATTATCTGACGAACGATATCTTCGAGCTGTTCTCCCAAAAATACGGAAATAACGGCAGGAGGAGCCTCGCTTCCGCCAAGTCTAAGATCGTTACCGACACATGACGCACTCTGTCTTAACAGATCCGCATGAACATCGACCGCTTTTACGATACACGAAAGTACCAGCAGGAACTGAAGGTTTCCGTTAGGTGAATCGCCGGGATCCAAGAGGTTTATTCCGTCATCGGTATTGAGTGACCAGTTGTTGTGCTTACCCGAACCGTTGACTCCGGCGAAGGGTTTTTCATGGAGAAGGCATGCCAGATCGTGACGGGTGGCAACCTTTTTCATGATCTCCATCACAAGCTGGTTGTGATCCATTGCCACATTGGCAGTCTCATATATGGGAGCCAGTTCGTGCTGGGCGGGTGCGACTTCATTGTGCTGTGTCTTGGCCGTTACACCGAGCTTCCACAGTTCAATGTTGAGATCGTGCATAAATCCGCCGATACGTTCCTGGATATTGCCGTAATAGTGGTCGTCAAGTTCCTGTCCTTTGGGCGCGGGAGCACCGAAAAGCGTACGGCCCGCAAAGATAAGATCTTCACGCTTAAGATATTTGTTTCTGTCGACCAGGAAATATTCCTGCTCGGGACCTACCGAAGGCGTTACTTTTGTGGATGTTGTATTGCCGAATAATCTTAAGAGTCTTAATGACTGTGTATTGATGGCTTCCATCGAACGAAGGAGAGGCGTCTTCATATCAAGCGCTTCGCCTTTGTATGAACAGAATGCCGTAGGGATACACAAAATGACACCTATGGCATCTTCTTTTAAGAATGCGGGAGAAGTCATATCCCACGCAGTATAACCTCTGGCTTCGAATGTGGCTCTTAAGCCTCCCGACGGGAAACTCGAAGCATCCGATTCGCCTTTTATAAGCTCTTTACCCGAAAACTCAAGAAGACATCTGCCCTCTTCGTCGGGGTGCTTTATGAATGCATCGTGCTTTTCGGCAGTTACACCTGTAAGCGGCTGAAACCAGTGCGTAAAATGAGTCGCGCCGTTTTCAACGGCCCAGTCCTTCATGGCATTTGCCACAACGTCGGCCGTATGAAGAGGCAGCTCTCCGCCCTGACTTCTGATGGTCATAACCTCGTCAAAGACTTCTTTTGGGAGGTATTCCTTCATCTTGCCTATGGTAAATACATTTTTGGCAAAAATATCTTCAACATTTACCGCTTTTGACATTGTCTTTTCTCCGAAAAAAACACTTTTATCTTTCTTACGGATTTTACTCTAATTACCGAGGCACGGTCAATAAAAAATCAACGCTTGCGTTAATTTTCATTGTTTTTTCTTCGTAGGATATCATTGGGGTCGGGTTTTTGTGAAAATTTAACATGAAGTCTCTGTCTTGCATGAGGAGCACTGTCCTGATGAAGACCTTCATCGTTTTTGATATCTTCTACGGTCACGAATATGTTTTCACCCGAAGGCTTCATGATCTCGATCTCTTCGCCTTTAAGAAACTTGTTCTTTTGCTCAAATATGACATATCCGTCATCACTGTCATCGCACTCTACCGTGCCGATATAAATGTATTCGCTGATGTAGGTGTTGTTGTCGTACACCTGGCTTTCGGTATCGGGTTTTCCGAAAAAGAAACCTGTTGAGAAATTACGATATGTACACTTTGCGATCTCTTCGCGATACCGGTCAAGATTTTTCGTATACTCATCAGGCGATCTTAAGAAGTCATCGATGGCTTTTCTGTAAGTTCTTGCAACTGTCGCAACATAAAGTGCCGTCTTCATGCGGCCCTCGATCTTGAAACTGTCGATGCCGGCGTCGATGAGTTCGGGAATATGCTCGATCATGCACAGATCTTTTGAGTTAAATATATATGTTCCGCGCTCATTTTCGTATACGGGAAGATAAACTCCGGGACGCTTTTCCTCGACAACCGCATATTTCCAGCGGCAGGGATGAGTGCACGCTCCCTGATTGGCGTCGCGACCGGTAAAATAATTGGAAAGTAAACACCTTCCGGAATACGAGATGCACATTGCTCCGTGAATAAAACACTCTATCTCAAGATCGTCGGGGATATTGGCACGTATCTCCTTTATCTCGTCAAGCGACAGTTCTCTTGCGGCAACCACTCGTTTCGCGCCGAGTTTATGCCAGAAATTGAATGTATCGTAATTGGTGTTGTTGGCCTGTGTGGATATATGGATGTCGATCTCGGGACAGATGCGGCGGGCACGTTCAAACATACCGGGATCTGCGATGATAAGCGCATCCGGTCCAAGGCTTTTCAGCGTTTTGAAATAATCGTCCGCATCGATAAGATCTTTGTTATGAGCAAGTATATTGGCGGTAACATGTACTTTTACACCGTGGGAATGGGCATACTCTATGCCTTCTTTAAGTTCTTCGATGGTAAAATTGTCGGCTTTTGCCCTGAGTCCGTAAGCTTCACCGCCCACAAAGACCGCATCTGCTCCGTATGTTATCGCTGTTTTAAGTACATTGAGATTGCCCGCAGGCACCAGAAGTTCAGGTTTTTTCATGGTCAGGATCCTAAATAATTCATAATACGCAAATTACTGATTCCTAAGGCTTACAGTAACGCCGTCTCCGACCGGTAAGATCACCGTCGTAAGAGCGTCGTTGTGGGTGAGTTCATAAAGATAATCACGCATCCTGGTATGGATCGTGCGGTTTCTCCGTTCAAGTGCATAGCGCGACTTAAGTATGTCACCGTCCTGCATGACATTGTCCGAAAGAAGCATTGCTCCGGGTTTTAAAAGCCTCATCACATCGGGGAAAAAGTTGATATACTGTCCCTTTGCGGCGTCCATGAATATAAAGTCGTACGGTCCGTCAAGAGTTTTAAGCACATCCGTCGCATCGCCTTCCAGAAGGGTTATGCGATCGCCATATCCGGATCTTTCAAAGTTTTCTTTTGCAAGCGGAATACGTTTTTCGTAGTTTTCAATCGTTGTTATCCTGCATTCCGAAGACGTGTTTTCAGCCATTAAAACAGCCGAAAAACCAATGGCCGTTCCGACTTCGAGGATATTCTGCGGTTTTGCTACCGCTAACAGAAACTTGATAAGCGTCTGCATTTCCTTTCTGACTATGGGCACATTGGTTTTTATTGAAAAACTTTCAAGTTGTTCCAAAAATTCAGAGTTGGGCGTGGCGAAGGAATTGATAAAGACCGCCATACTCTCGTCGATTATCATTTATTCTTCCTCGTCCTCTTCCGTTTCTTCCTCGACTTCGCCGCCCATGACAGCCATCATCTCTTCAAGCGTCATGGATGTATTGAGCTCATATACACCGGGTGTCAGCGATTCGCGGTATTCCGATGCCATGATCTGGGCAAAAGCAAGCTTTTCGTCTCTCACAAGTCCTTTTTCGTACAAAGATTCCGCAAGTGCCTTACCCGTTTTTCCTTCGGTAAGCGCAAATGTTACATCGCGTCCCGGAGCGGGCGACACGGCAGGTTCGGTAAACACGCGGTATCCGAAATCATACGCTTCGATCGCCTTGGTATATATGAAATTGGCAAGCCATACCACGATCAGTATCTTGATAACGGCAGACAATATCGTGGTAACGATCTCCTGTATCTGTTTGGCTTTCATCAGTCAAAATCCAGTCCTTCCGTGACTTTATAATAAAAATCCTGAAACAGTTTGCAAATATCGGCTTCGGCCTCCAGAAAACGGCCTACCGACTCATTGGTTATAACATCTTCGTATTCATTAGTCAACGCATCCATCAGGTCCATAAGCTCTTCGCTGTCGGAATTGCTCTGATGGATCTCGAAGTTCTTTTCACGCATCTCGTTGACACGGGCGTACAGGGCGGGGTCGCTTCGTATCGCACTTAAACTGTCACGATATTCCATGTACTCGTCGGTTTCTTTTATCACATTGATAACGTTCGTGGTCAGATTCGATAAGTCTGTCATCGCTGTCCTCGCATCAAAAAAATATTTTAGACGTTACACATCCATTATTATCGCCAGTATCATGGGACGTCTTTTATATTTCTTCCAAAAGAAATCTGAAAGAACATCCCTGCATACTCCCTTGATCCTGCCCCAATCGGCTTCACCCCGGTCGTACAAAGCCGTTACCGATTCGGTAAGTATCCTGGTGGCCTCATCAAGAAGTTCTTCGGACTCTTTGACAAAAACAACACCCCTTGTGTAGATCTCGGTGGTCGCCGTATCATTAAAAAAAAAACTGTCCACCACCATAGTGGCAACGACTATTCCGTCTTCGGATAAACGCTGTCTGTCCTTGATGACAGAATTGCCTATATCACCGACGCCGAGTCCGTCAACATACAGTCCGCCCGCAGCGACATGACCGGTAATTTCGGCATGATCTTCGGATATATTAAGTATATCACCTGAACGCAAAATGAAAATGTTTTCTTTGGGTATACCCAGCTCATGAGCGATCCTGGCCTGTGCGGTAAGGTGCTTGTATTCGCCGTGAACGGGAATGCTGTACTTGGGATGAACAAGCGAATAAATAAGCTTGATCTCCTCCTGGCAGGCGTGTCCCGATACATGAGCATCCTGGAATATGACATCGGCACCCTTAAAAAGAAGCTCATTTATTATCTTGGTAACCGCTTTTTCGTTGCCGGGTATGGGATTTGATGAAAAGATCACGGTATCTCCGGCGCCGACGGTTACTTTACGGTGCGTTCCCGCTGCCATTCTCGAAAGTGCCGCCATGCTCTCACCCTGCGAACCGGTTGTGATTATGACCGTCTTTTCCGCAGGATAGTTTTTGATCTCATCTATGCTTACAAGCGTATTGTCGGGAATGCTTAAACGGTTTAACTCGCTTGCGATATCCATGGTGCTCACCATGCTGCGTCCTTCGACCGCGACTTTACGGTCAAATTTGCATGCCGCATTGATGATCGTCTGAACTCTGTCAACATTGGATGCAAACGTTGCTATGATGATACGTGTATTTCTGTGTTCACCGAATATCGTATCAAATGTATGCTCAAGCGTTCTTTCGGAAGGCGAATAGCCCGGGCGCTCCGCATTTGTGGAATCACACATAAGGGCAAGCACACCTTTTTTGCCAAGTTCCGCGAATCTGTCAAGATCGATCGAATCACCGTAGACCGGAGTATAGTCAACCTTAAAATCACCCGTATGTACCACGATGCCGGCAGGTGAGAAAATAGCCAGTGCAGCCGCATCCACTATGGAGTGATTGGTCTTTATAAATTCGACCCTGAAATCGCCGAGGTTCACGGACTGGCCGAATTTAATGACTTTTCTGCGGACCTTCTTTAAGATATCCTCGGTTTCGGACAGTTTCTTTTCGATTATGCCCATCGTAAGCTTGGTGGCATATATCGGGACGTTCACTTCCCTTAATACATAAGGAAGACCTCCTATGTGGTCTTCGTGTCCGTGAGTGATCACAAAACCCTTGACTTTGTCTATATTTTCTTTGAGATATGTTACATCGGGGATAACGAGGTCAATTCCCAGCATGTCGCCCTCGGGAAAGGCCAGACCGCAATCCACCACAATAATACTGTCTCCGTATTCAAAGGCAGTAATGTTCATGCCGATCTGCTCAAGACCTCCCAAAGGGATTATCTTAAGACCGTCGGCGGTTTTAACGTTTTCTTTTTTCAAAACTTTCTGTTCTCCTTACCAAAAGCCCGTGCTATCCTATCAGATCGATATCCTCAAGAAGGCTTGCAAAGACCTGGCCGACAGCCTTAAGTTCCGTCTCATCCGATACGATCTCATAAACCCCTTCCGTATCCTGAGTCTTAGACAGATCCTTAAGAACATATGCCTCGCCGTCTTCGCTCTCGCCCTCGGTCACGAGCATATAATCAACACCCCCAAGGGTGGTTTTTTCAAGTACGTAAAATTCTATTGTGTCGCCTTCCGCGCCTGTAAAAGCAATCTTTTCCATGTTATACCGTCTCCGTTTTGCGCTGCATTCAGCGGTTCTTAGTTTTACAATGTTTTAAAACGGTTATCCGCTTCAGCCGTCCTTTTTCATGCTGTTTAAGTAATCCTCAAGTATTATCTGGGCGGCGATCATGTCAACATACTCCTTCCGGTCTTTTCCCCTGATCCGGGCTTCGTTCATGATCTCATCGGCTTCGACCGTCGTAAGCCTTTCGTCCCACATTGTGACCGGTATCCCGGTACGACGTTCGATCTTATCCTTGAACTCGCGTGATGTTACCGCACGCTCTCCCTCGCTGTCATCCATGTTGAGCGGAAGTCCCAGCACGATCTTGGTAACCTCATATTCGGATATGAGTTCCTCGATCCTTGCAAGAGTCTGTCTTAATTTGTTTTCTTCTTTGCGTCTTATTATCTCGATGCCCTGCGCAGTTAAAAGTAAAGGGTCGCTTATCGCAACCCCTACAGTTTTCGATCCGAGATCAAGCGCCATTATACGCATACCAAACCCCGCTTTTCAAATAATACCCGGGATCATTCCCAGCCTTTTTGCTTGACGTATGAAGCTATAAGTTCTTCGATGATCTCATCTCTTTCAAGACGTCTCACAAGTTTTCTTGCGTCATTGTAGGAAGTTATATATGTCGGGTCATCGGATACAAGATATCCCGTGATCTGATTGACCGCATCGTAACCCTTTTCTTTGTTGGCTTTATAAACTATTTCAAGAATGTCCTCAACGCTCATGGGCTTTTCCTGAACTACCTTTAAAACCTGTGTTGCTCCTAACTCTGCCATATCTTATCCTTTCATACCTTTTGAAAGGATGCGACACTTTGCTATCCTTTCATCGAGTTGCAAATATGATACCTTCTCTAACAGTATCGTCCGATTTGCCTATTTTTTCAAGTCTAAACACATTATTATTTTATGAATATCCTGTTAATACGGTTTTACTGCCCTGTAAACTGCCCAACCTGCTCAGACCACGGTTCCCTTCATTACTTCGTCATCAAGAAAATCTTCGATCGTAACCTCGTATATCCCGTTTTTTGCCGCGTCTCTTAAGGGCGTTGCGACTTTGATGTACTCGGGCGTAAATCCCACCATGAAAGTTTCCCGTCCGACCCTCAGCTCTTCTTCAAAAAGAACCGGCCTCACCTTCCCTATGTAGGATCTTCTGAATTCGCGCGACAGTTCATCCCGTAAGCCGATCATTATGTGACTGCGCTCTTCCTTAACACCGTCCGCTACCTGATCGGGCATTTTGGCGGCCGCCGTACCGTTTCTTTTGGAATATTTAAATATATGCATTTCGTAAAAAGAAACCTTACGGGCAAATTCAAAACTTTCTTTAAAGTCCCGATCGCTCTCTCCCGGGAAACCGACTATTATGTCGGTCGTGATCGCGGGATCGTCAAAGTACTTTCTTAACAGTTCGACTCCCCTTAAATACTCATCCGCCGTATAGTGACGGTTCATACGCTTAAGTGTCTCGTTGCTTCCGCTTTGCAGGGAAAGATGAAAGTGCGGACAGAGTTTGGGAATCTCAGATATCCTTCGTGCAAACTCCTCGGTTACGATCCTGGGTTCAAGAGAACTTAAGCGGATACGCTCAACTCCGTCAATGCTCTCCATTGCTTTTAAAAGACCGATCAGATATTCGTTGGTCCATTCGCGGCCCATTGTGTTAAATTCGGCTTTTTTACCGTCGTTAACTATCCTGTCGACACCGTACGAGCTTACATGAATGCCGGTCAGTACAAATTCACGGTATCCCTTGGCGGCAAGTCCTTTTATCTCTTCAAGTATATCCGCTTCATCACGGCTTCTCGCTCTTCCGCGGGCATAGGGGATAAGACAGTATGAACAGAACTGATCGCACCCGTCCTGGATCTTGATATATGC
>CACYCC010000071.1 GCA_902772805.1 uncultured Lachnospiraceae bacterium
AGCCTTGTTATCCATCCTGCTTCAACAACTCATTCACAGTTGTCCGAGGAAGAACTTCTCGATCAGGGAATCAATCAGG
Source organism: uncultured Lachnospiraceae bacterium (assembly GCA_902772805.1). Taxonomy (GTDB): domain Bacteria; phylum Bacillota; class Clostridia; order Lachnospirales; family Lachnospiraceae; genus UBA1258. Next base: position 80 of record CACYCC010000071.1, read on the forward strand.
CAACCATAAGACTTTCTATAGGTACAGAGCATATAGACGATATTATCGCAGACCTTGAAAAAGGTTTTGCGGCAGTATAATAATCCTTTCTAAAATGCCTTAAAGTGCGAAAGAACCCGTACAGTACGTACGGGTTCTTTTGCGTGTGAGCAGTGCGCTCTGTTAAGCTTATTTCATTGATAAATACGCGGTGATGATATAAAATTGAAAAAGCAAACGCCACTTAGCGGAGGAATGCCATGATCACAGGAAGTATCATTCAATCAAGTATAGAATCGTTAAAGAGTATCACAAAAGTCGATTTCTGCGTATATGATACCCAGATGATAAGTGTTGCATCGACATTTACACCCGAGGACAATATAAAGGAATTTGCGGCCGGTTTTATAGATTCACCCGCAGATGCTCAGGTTGTATCGGGTTACCATCTGATGAAAGTATATGATGATAACGACCTTATGTATGTGCTGGTCGCAAAGGGCAGTTCCGATGACGCATACATGGTCGCCAAGATCTGCGTGTCCCAATTGCAGTCACTTATCGCAGCTTACAAGGAACGGTTCGATCACAATAATTTCTTCCAGAATCTGATACTTGATAATCTGTTGCTGGTGGATATCTACAATCGTGCCAGGAAACTGCATATAGATGCCAAGGTTCCGCGTGTAGTATTCCTGATCGAATCGGATATAGAGCATGACAATTCCTCCATGGAAGTTCTCAAGGGAATGTTTAACCGTCAGTACGGCGATTATCTTACCGCAGTCGATGAAAAGAACATAATCCTCATCAAAAAGGTTGAGGCAAACGACAATTACGACAGTTTTGAAAAGATCGCAAGATCCATAGCAGACCTCATGAACACGGAGGCAATGCTCAATGTACGGGTTTCGTTCGGTACAAAGGCCGACGATCTTAAAGATCTTTCAAAATCTTACAAGGAAGCCAAGTTAGCACTTGATGTGGGACGGATCTTTTATGCGGACAAGATCGTTACGGGATATCAGAAACTCGGTATAGGAAGACTTATCTACCAGCTTCCGGAGAATCTTTGCAGACTCTTTATAGAGGAAGTCATTCCCGACGGGGAAGACCTGTATATGGATGATGAGAATCTTAAGATCATCAATAAGTTTTTTGAAAACACCATGAATGTGACTCAGACGGCGGAACAGCTCTATATACACAGAAATACGCTTGTATACAGGCTTGAAAAGCTTGAAAAAGCAACGGGACTTAATATCCGTAATTTCGACGATGCACTGACTTTCAAGATCGCGATGATGGTATCGAATTATATCGATTATCTCGATAAAAAGGATTGATTGCATTATACCGGCCATTGCGGTATATTTGTAAAAGTGCATATTTATGCACAATAAAACAGGGGAGAATGAGATGGAAAATCAGATAACAGATGTGACGGCAGAAACTGCCGGACAGGTTGCGCCGGTGGAAGCCGCAGTGAATGTAATGCCCGAAAAGAAAGGCATCACCGGAAGCACATTAAAACTGATCGCGATCGGCACGATGCTCATCGATCATACCGCAGCGGTCGTTATAGACAGTTTTCTTAGCAGAGCCGGAATGAACGAGGCCATGACATCCGGGGACGTGGAGAAGATAATGGAATTTAACGCCAGATATGCATGGCTTTCTATGGTTGATACGATCATGAGATGTATCGGTCGTTTGGCTTTCCCGATATTTATATTCCTGCTGGTACAGGGATTCATGCACACCCACAGCAAGGCAAAATATGCTTTCAGACTTTTTCTTTTTGCACTGATATCGGAAATACCGTTTAACCTTGCGCTTACGGGACATGCATTTTCAACTCTGTTTAAAGGCGTGACTTTCGGATACCAGAGCGTATTTTGGACACTTCTTGCGGGCTTTTTGTTCATGTGCTTTGCTGATTTTGTGAGCACCAAAAAGATACACACGCCTCTCGGAATCCCGGCATCCGTCTTGATGGTTGCGGGTTCGGGATTTACATTAAGCTGCGGATGTAACGGATTTATAAACGGATTTGTCAGTGTCCAAAGCACGTTAAGCGGGGGGACTCAGGACAATGAAGCCCTTAAAGCCGAGGCACTTAAAGTACAGATCGTTCTTATGGTGCTCTTTGCGATCGGTATGCTTATATTCTTTACGATATACTGCATAAAGAATTCATATGAAAAGGGCTGTGTTCTTGCGGTTTCGCTGATCGGACTTAATGTCCTGATGCTGGCGGCAAGCTTTGGCAACACAGACTACGGCATGTGGGGAGTACTTGCCATCGCCATGGCTTATGCGTTCAGGAAAAAGAACACGTCAAGCTTGGCGGGATCTGTCATCATCCTTACGATCATGAATTTTATCGAAGCTTTTGCGTTTATAGACCTTATATTTATCAAGAAATATAACGGAAAAAGAGGACTCAGCCTTAAATACGTCTTCTACGCATTTTATCCCGTGCATCTTTTCCTGCTTTACACGATCTCATGGTTTATGGGCTGCCAGCCCGGAAAATTCCTGGGATTCTGATA
>CACYCC010000072.1 GCA_902772805.1 uncultured Lachnospiraceae bacterium
AAGTACACCGACATGATGGAATGGCTTGCTGACGTTTATGTAAATACCCTTAACGTAATTCACTACATGCACGATAAGTACTGCTACGAGAGAGCTCAGATGGCTCTTCACGACAGAGACGTTCGCCGTTACTTCGCAACAGGTATGGCAGGTCTTTCGGTTGTAGCTGACTCATTATCCGCTATCAAGTATGCAAAGGTTAAAGTAATCCGTGACGAAGACGGTATCATCACCGACTTCGAGACCACCGGTGACTTCCCTAAATACGGTAACGATGATGACAGAGTTGACTCCATCGCTACAGAGCTTGTTCACAAGTTCATGACCATGATCAGAAGACATCACACCTACAGAGACGGATTCCCGACCATGTCAGTTCTTACCATTACTTCAAACGTTACATATGGTAAGGCAACAGGTAACACACCTGACGGACGTAGAAAAGGACAGCCTTTCGCTCCCGGTGCTAACCCGATGCATCAGCGTGATACCCACGGTGCGGTTGCTTCACTTTCATCCGTAGCTAAGCTTCCTTTCATGGATTCTCAGGATGGTATTTCAAATACCTTCACGATCATCCCCGGAGCACTCGGTAAGGAAGATCAGATCTTCGCAGGCGACATTGAGGTAGATCTTAACAAATAATGTAAAACAATCAGGAGGTGGTTCCCATGGATTCAAACGCAATGATCGATGATCTTGTAAAAATGCTGGATTCCGATATGAGTGCCGGTGTAGGACATGTCAATGTTGACTTCGACGAAACTTCTCAGGGTAAGACAGTTCAGACCATGGGATGCACCGACTGCTCAAGAACTCCCTTGGCATGCAGTGTTCCGACACTTCACCAGGGACTTGACGATTACGAATAAAAACTAACAGGAGGACAAAAATATGGCTAGCAATGCAGCACAGGTTAACAACCTTGTATCGTTACTTGACGGTTATGTTACAAAAGGTGGTCATCACCTTAACGTAAACGTATTAAACAGAGAAACTCTTCTTGACGCTCAGGCTCATCCCGAGAATTATCCTCAGCTCACGATCCGTGTATCAGGATATGCAGTTAACTTCATTAAGTTAACTCCCGAACAGCAGGCAGACGTTATCTCCCGTACTTTCCACGAGTCAATGTAATCAAACGTCTTGTGACTATGACAGGACCCGGAGATCAAGATCTTCGGGTCCGTTTTTTAAAGGAGAAAAATATGCAGGGAAGAATTCATTCACTTGAAAGTTTCGGAACCGTTGACGGCCCCGGAATCCGTTATGTTGTATTTGTACAGGGTTGTCCCATGAGATGCGCCTACTGTCACAATCCCGACACCTGGGAGATGAACGCCGGCGAACTGATGGAGCCCGAATATATAATCGAACAGTTTGAACGCAACAAACCTTTCTACAAGGATGGCGGTATTACCGTTACAGGCGGCGAGCCACTTATGCAGATCGATTTCCTGATCGATCTTTTTGAAAAGGCAAAAGAAAAAGACATCCACACCTGCATAGATACTTCGGGTATAGCTTTTAATCCTAAAAATCCCGATCTTATGGCGAAATTCGACAGACTGATGAAAGTTACGGATCTTGTAATGCTTGATATCAAGCATATAGATCCCGAGAAACACCTTGAACTTACATCACAGCACAACGATAACATTCTTGCTTTCGCACAGTATTTAAGCGACAAGAATATAGATGTGTGGATCCGTCACGTTGTAGTACCCGGACTTACGGATGATGATGTATATCTTGAAAAGCTCGGATATTTTATAGGTGGTCTTAAGAACTTAAAAGCACTTGATGTTCTTCCTTATCACACAATGGGTGCCGTTAAGTACGAAAAACTCGGAATGGATTACAAGTTAAAGGGTGTTCCCGCACTGACTCAGAAAGAGGCTCTTGAGAAAAAGGAAGTCATTCTTAAGGGTATTAAGGAAAGAAGAGCCAACGAGAAAATTTAATTGATTATTTATACTTTTCTATTATAATTATAGTATTATATCAGTAGAGCATTTTTTAAAAGGAGGTATTGTTATGGCATTTTGTATCGGTGACAGCTGTGTAAGCTGCGGTTCCTGTGAAGCTCAGTGTCCTGTTGGCGCTATCTCAGCAGGCGATTCCAAATACGAGATCGATCCCGACACATGCATCTCTTGCGGAGCATGCGCAGGACAGTGCCCTGTAGGCGCTATTTCTGAGGAATAATTTTCCGGAATCCAAAAGCCGTGTTATCTTCCGTACCGAAATTTCGGCAAAGAAGATAACACGGCTTTTTTATTTTGTTTAATTTCTGTTTCTGTCACTCTTTGCAAGATTTGCAAATTTGGTAAGTTCGGGAAGCCATGCAAGTTCCACGGTTCCTATGGGGCCGTTACGCTGTTTGGCGATAATGATATCGGAAATCCCTTTTCTTTCGGTATCTTTATTGTAATAATCTTCCCTGTAAATAAACATTACAACGTCGGCATCCTGCTCGATGGCACCGGATTCACGAAGGTCCGAAAGCTGGGGTCTGTGGTCGGGACGCTGTTCAACCGCTCGGCTTAACTGTGACAATGCGACTACCGGAACCGACAGCTCCCTTGCAAGACTCTTTAAAGCTCTTGAAATATCCGATATTTCCTGCTGTCTGGAATCGGTCTTTCCGGAACCTGTCATAAGCTGCAGATAGTCTATCATGATCAGAGATATATCGTATTCAACCTTATACTTCCTGCATTTTGAACGAAGTTCCGATATGCTGATACCCGGCGTATCATCGATTATCAGCTTTGATTCACCGATACGCCCTGCGCCGTCCACGAGTTCCTCCCATTCAGCTTCGGAAAGATTACCGGTACGCAGCTTCTGCGCATCAACTCCTGACTGAAGTGAGAACATACGGTTTACAAGCTGTTCTTTGGACATTTCCAAAGAGAATATAACCATCGGTGTTTTTGATTTTACGGCCACATACTCGGCTATATTAAGAGCAAAAGCCGTTTTACCCATTGAAGGACGGGCAGCCACAAGTATCAGGTCTGAATTCTGAAGACCTGCCGTATTATAATCAAGATCCACAAAGCCTGTGGCGATACCGGTTACGGGGCCTTTACTGCGGGCTGCCGCAGCTATCTTATCAAGCTGATTGTTGACCGCGACGCTTATCGGAACGTAATCGCTGAAATTGCGCTTTGAAACTACCTTAAAGACGTTCTTTTCCGTGGTGTCCAGTATTGTATCAAGGGGATCTTTTGCAACATAACAAGCATTGGCGACATCTTCAGACACTTTTATAAGTTTACGAAGAGTCGATTTTTCCATTATGATATTTGCGTAATACCTGGCATTGGCGGATGTCTGGACCGTGTTTAATATATCCGATACGAAAGCCATATCGGATACTTCGGGTGAAACTTCTTTTTCACGCAATCTGTCACGGACCGTTATAAGATCCGCCGGTTTTCCTTCATTGTACAGTTCCGTGATCGCTTCAAAGAGTTTTCTGTTCTGATTTATGTAGAAATCTTCGCCTGTGATTATTTCGGAAACTACCGTTATTTGATCTTTATCCATCAGCATGGCGCCCAGAACCGATTTCTCGGCATCAGCGTCATACGGAAGAACTCTCTTTTGCCATTCCTCAGCCATCTTCTTCAACCTTTACCTTAAGTTTGCCCTGTACTTCGGGATGAAGTTTAACCGTCACCTCATATGCTCCGAAAGCCTTTATGGGTTCGGGAAGCACGATCTTCTTTTTGTCGATCTCAACTTTATGCTGTTTTAAAGCCTCTTCCGCTATCTCCTTGGATGAGACAGATCCGAAAGCTCTTCCGCCTTCACCGGCTTTCATCTTGACGATAACCGTAAGTTTTGAAAGTTCTTCGGCAAATTCACGGGCATGCTGCAAGTTTTCGGCCGCGATCTTGGCCTCATTGGCCTTCTGAAGTTTTAAAGTATTGAGATTCTGGGGAGATGCTTCGATACCGAGTTTCTTGGGAAGAATAAAATTCCGTGCATAACCGTCATTTACATCTACTATCTGATCTTTTTTACCAAGAGATTTTACATCCTGGAGCAATATCACCTTCATTATATTTCTCCTCCTTCTATCATTTCGTCGAGAGTGCTCTTAAGATTTGCTATCACTTCATCGACAGTACTGTTTTCAACCTGTGTTCCGGCGATACTCATATGTCCGCCGCCACCCATTCTTTCCATTACGATCTGAACATTTAGTTCATCGATGGAGCGGGCGCTTACATAGATCGTTCCCTGATAATCGGTAAGTACAAAGCTTGCCTTAACGCCTTTGATATTAAGCAGTTCATTGGCGGCCTGAGCACCGATCACGGTAGGACTTGCAACGCCTTCCGTAGAACATACGGAAATGGCATAATAATCTCTGTATATCTCCGCTTCGCTGACACAGTCGGCACGCGTCTTATATTCTATGGCTTCTTCTCTGAACATCTTGCGGACACGCACAACATCCGCACCGTTTCTCTTAAGGAATGCGGCTGCTTCAAATGTCTTAACACCGGTCTTCTGGTTGAAATTGTTGGTGTCTATCATAATACCGGAATACAGACAGTCCGCTTCTTCGTTGCGTATCCTGATATTGTCGGTGGTGTACTGCATGATCTCGGATACCATCTCACAAGTAGATGAAGCATAGGGCTCAACATAAGAAAGTGTCGCATTTTCAACAACTTCTGCCCCCTGTCTGTGGTGATCGAGTACAACTATCGATTTCGCGCGTCTTATAAGTTCTTCGCATTCCGTCATCTTGGGCTTATTGACGTCAACTATGATCAAAACCGCGTTGTTGCCGACTTCCTCAAGTGCCCTGTCGGAATTAACTATCATATCCGGCTCATAATCGGGATTACCGACAAACATATCGACCATGGGCTGTGTGGAAGTGGTAACCGTATCAAGAACGATATAAGCCTTACGCTGAAGAGTCTTGGCTATGCGGTAAATACCCACGCTTGCGCCGAAACTGTCAACGTCACCGCGCTTATGTCCCATTATAAATACCTGATCTTTACTTGTAATGATCTCCATAAGGGCATGAGCTTTAACACGGGCTTTAACACGCGTGTTTTTGTCAACCTGCTGACTCTTTCCGCCGTAATAATTGATCTGGTCCGGAGTCTTGACAACAGCCTGGTCGCCGCCTCGTCCAAGGGCAAGGTCAATGGCGGCTCTCGCAAATTCATAGTCCTGTGCATATGAAAGACCGTCCAGTCCTATACCTATACTCAGCGTGATGGCCATATCGTTTCCGATGCTGACGGTCTTAACATCTTCAAGGAGGTCGAATTTCGATTCTTTTAATACACCGACCGCACTCTTACGAAGTATGATCATGTACTTGTCTTTTTCGAGCTTTTTGGTGATACCGTCTACCGAAGCCATATATTTATTGACCTTACGCTCAATGAGTGCCGCAAGAAGCGATCTTCTGACCTCTTCAACACTCGCCATCGCCTCGTCATAGTTGTCAAGATATACAAGACCGACTGCAAGGCTTTGATCGTCAACTTCTCTTAACGCAAGCTTTAAGGCCGTATTGTCAAAAAGATACAGGGCAATAAGATAGCCCTCGTAATTTTCGGTCTCTATAAGATTTGACTTTTCCGCCATTTCTTTAAGAGATACTTTCTTCATACGGCATACATAATCGCCGTTTTCGTACTCTATCTCAAGTTCGTTTTCATTGAAATCATCAACACCGTCCGGGATCTTGTCCGGAGTGATCTCGGGAAAGAATGCTTCGATAGATCTGTCAAAGCCTTTCTGATGCCCTGTGAGCTTTTCAAATTCGGTGTTAGCCCAAACTATCTTACCGTTCTCATCAAGTATGGCATGGGGGAGATCAAGCGCTTTTAAAAGCTGTTTCTGGATCTGTCCGTATTGTGTTGCAAAACTTACGAGTTCGTATACCAGTCCCGGCGTATTGCGGTACAAAAGAAAACATATTATCGCAAAATATGCTGCCAGAAATACCGATATTATTATTCCTGAAGGGATGTTCAAAAAATAGATATAGATATTCAGAAGTGCCAGGATCAGTCCGAGGATGATCGATGCATACAGATATCTTTTTATTCTGCCTTTGACTTTGACTTTAGTTTTCATATGGCCCCTCACTATGCCGCATTCCACCCCGATAAATGATATTATACCACAAAAAAACGTTTTTAAAAATCCGGTATGAAGCTTTCCGATGCCACGCTTCTTTCCTGTATATATGCATTGGTGATGCCAAGCGACAACGCGTGATCCACCACTTTGTCATATTCTCTCTTTGTTATCCGCCTGTTAAGTTCCGGATGTTCCTTAAGTATATGTTCCACAGGTGTATACTGGCTCATAATACTTACTGTTATCGCAGGACCATATGTTTTTTGAAGATATTCCAAAACTTTCCCCGATTCGCCCGTATGGCCCGGAAGGACGAGATGCCTCACTATCGTTTTTGTTTGTGATACCATTTCCGCTATCGCATTTACTGCGACCTCGGGATAATCGGCTGCATTTGAATATCTCAATGCAAGTTCCGGAGTAAGATATTTAAGGTCCGGAAGATATATGTCAATATACCCCTTCATCATTTTAAGAGTATCGACCGATTCGTATCCCGATGAATTGTAAACGATGGGAATATTAAGCCCGCGCGATCTTGCATGGTCTATTGCGTCAAGAATCGTGGGAACAAACATAACACCGGTCACGAGATTAATGTTTAACGCTCCCTCTCCCTGAAGGCGCAAAAATGTATCCGCAAGTTGCTGTGCATCCTCGTTTTTGTACGATGACAACTGAAGATCTAAGCTGTGTCCGTCACGCGAGATCTTATAATTCTGACAATATACACATCCCAGATTGCAGCCTGCAAAAAAGACCGTTCCGGAACCGTTTTCTCCGGACAGTTCAGGTTCTTCCCAGTAGTGCAATGCCGCCCTTGCAACACGGGGTTTGGCAGTCTGCCCGCAATAACCCGTCTCCCCGCAGGATCTGTTTACACCGCATTTTCTGGGGCACAATATACAGTTTTTGTATATATCAACTCTCTTCATATATTTGGTCTTTGCGAGTAAAAATCCCCGCAATGTACTTTTTACAGATAAAAAAACCGCCTGTATCGCAGTACTGCGTTTCAGGCGGTTTTGGTAATCTTTGGATTAATCCTGCTGGTAAGGCATAAGAGCGATATGACGTGCTCTCTTGATAGCAAGGGTAAGAGCTCTCTGATGCTTAGCACATGTACCGGTAATTCTTCTGGGAAGAATCTTACCGCGCTCTGATACGTATCTCTTTAACTTGTTTACGTCCTTGTAATCGATCTCGCTGTCTTTTCCACAGAATGCGCATACTTTCTTACGTCTGCGCATGCCACCCTTTCTCCTGACGGGTGCATCTGCTCTATCGCCTTTTTCAGACTTATTAAATGCCATGGTTTGCCTCCTTACTCAGAAAGATGCCTGTGCATCCTTCGTATTATCTGCCGGGTTGTGCAAAAGGAAGGTCCTCATCAATTCCCTCGGGTACGTTCATAAAGCCGTCACCTGCGGGAACCGGAGCCTGACCTGCATTGTCCGTGAATCCCCCACCGTTTGAACTGTTTGCACTCTTGCTCTCTGCGAACTCCTGATCCTCGGCAACTACATCCGTGGTGTAAACTTTTACACCATCCTTGTTGGTATAAGAACCCGTCTGGATACGACCGGTAACCAATACTTTGGTTCCCTTGTGAAGATACTTCTCGGCAAACTCACCGGACTTGCCAAAAGCAACTATGTTAATGAAATCAGCGTTCTGATCTCCGTCCTGGTTTCTGCCTCTTCTGTCTACCGCAAGCGAATATCTTGCGATCGCCATGGACCCATCTCCCTGGCTGTATCTGACTTCGGGGTCTCTTGTTAACCTTCCCATAAGAATAACTTTATTCATCTTCTCTTTTCTCCTATTATCAATTCTACTGTTCGTCAGTACGAACGATCAAGTAACGGAGAACATTGTCCATAATGCGGACACGGCTCTCGATCTCAGCGGGAGCTGTCGGTTCTGCATCGAACTGTACGAAATAGTAGAAAGCTTCGCTCATCTTCTGAATGTCATAAGCAAGTTTCTTTTTACCTGCCTCATCAACATTCGTGATCTTTCCACCGAATCTTTCGACGTAAGCCTTGGCCTTATCAACCGTAGCGGCTCTTTCATCGTCTTCGATCTTCGCACTGACAACTAACGTTAACTCGTATTTGTTCATGCTCGGTTACCTCCTTTTGGTCTCTGGCCCCTGTTTCCTGAGCTTTCACGCTTCTTACAGGAGCAAGGAATTTAATCATCACGGATTATCATAATAACACAATTATATATCTCGTGCAATAAGAATTTATTGCCGTAATGCATATTAATCGTAAAGGTGACAAGCACAGAAATGTCCGGGTTTTACCTCTTTCATTTCAGGTGCGACACTCTTACAGATATCCATACATTTCTCGCATCTTGTATGGAATTTACAACCCGCGGGCGGATTAGCGGGGGAAGGAATGCTTCCCTTAAGCACTATCCTCTCCATCTTGTAATCGGGGTCCGGAACGGGGATCGCCGAAAACAGTGCCACCGTATAAGGATGAAGCGGGTTTGAATAGATCTCTTCGGTATTTGAAAACTCAACCATGTTTCCAAGATACATAACGCCGACCGTATCGGAGATATGTTCAACAACCGACAGATCGTGGGAAATAAACAGATAAGTAAGTCCAAACTGTTTCTGAAGGTCTTTTAACAGGTTGATGATCTGTGCCTGTATCGAAACGTCAAGTGCGGATACCGGCTCATCGCAGAGTATGAACTCGGGATTAAGCGCAAGCGCTCTTGCGATACATATCCTCTGTCTCTGTCCGCCCGAAAACTCGTGCGGATATCTGTTCTTGTGCCACTCCTGAAGACCGCATGCTTCCATAACCTTGGTAATGTAGTCATCGATCTCATCCTTGGGCACGATATTATGCTCTCTTACAGCCTCACCGATAATCTCCCCGATGGGAAGTCTGGGTGAAAGGCTCGAATAGGGGTCCTGGAATATTATCTGAAGCTGAGGACGGATCTTACGAAGTTCTTCTTTGGACAATTTGAAAATATCCTGTCCGTTAAAGTAAACTTCACCTTCTGTCTTATCCTGAAGTCTTAAGATCGTACGTCCGGTCGTTGACTTACCGCAACCCGATTCTCCCACAAGGCCCATCGTGGTTCCTCTTTTGATGGCAAAAGAAATACCGTCTACAGCCTTTACGCTTCCGATCGTCATTTTAAAGAAACTGGATTTGATGGGGAAATACTTCTTAAGGTTCTTTACCACCAAAAGATTATCCGCTTCGTTTTCGGCACCGCCAAAGGGTACATTGTTGTTTATATCACTCATTTCAAAAGATCCTCCACATTAACGGGCCTGGGATATCCGAGTACCTCTCCTTCGTCGTAGAAACGATAACAGGAAACAAAATGAGTATCCGAAATCTTTATCTCCGGCGGATAATCGGCTCCCGCATCGCCGACCTTCGCAGTACAACGTTCACAATGCTGGTCGCAACGATCACGGAAATAACAGTAGTCGGGCATATCTACGGGGTTTGGAACGTTACCTTCTATGTTATAAAGGGCGTCAACCTTTTTGCCTACTACAGGTTTTGATTTCATAAGTCCTATCGTATAGGGATGAGCGGGATGATGGAATATATCGTCTGCGGTTCCTTTTTCAACCACACGTCCCGCATACATTACTACTACGTAATCCGCCATGCTGGCAACAACTCCGAGGTCATGGGTTATCAGCATGATCGAAGAATTGATCTTATCTTTAAGATCTCTTAACAGGTCGAGTATCTGCGCCTGAATAGTAACGTCAAGCGCTGTCGTGGGCTCGTCCGCGATTATAAGCTCGGGCTTGCAGGCAAGTGCGATCGCTATCATGACACGCTGACGCATACCGCCGGAAAGCTCGTGAGGATACATCTCATACACACCTTCCTTGTTGGCTATGCCGACCATGTCAAGCATCTCAAGAGTACGGGCCTTGATCTGCTCGGGTGACATCTCGGGATGGTGAAGCTCAAGAACTTCGTTTACCTGCATACCGATCTTAAATACGGGATTTAAGCTCGTCATGGGCTCCTGGAATATCATCGAAACGCGGTTTCCGCGTATTTCCTGCATTTTGGAAGTAGGAGTGTTGACGATGTTATAGGCCTGTCCGTCTCCCATATTGAACCTTATCTCACCGCCGACGGTCTGTCCGCTGGGACGCTGAAGGAGCTGCATGAGAGAAAGACTCGTTACACTCTTACCGCAGCCGGATTCACCTACGACACCTACCGTCGAACATCTGGGTATCTCAAAACTGATACCGTCGACAGCTTTTACAACTCCGACTTCGGTA
>CACYCC010000073.1 GCA_902772805.1 uncultured Lachnospiraceae bacterium
AGAACTCCTTGAAAAGATCAAAGAGATCGATTGGGAGAATATTCCCTCAACACGCGGTTTGAGCGTCGATCTTAAGGGTTGATGCGATAACCTTTATCGTTAATTTCGTTTCGGTCGGTGCCGGCGGGCTAAGCACCGCGGCGCCGCATCGTAAGCGACACACATTTGGGGAATCATAAAATATGAACGGGATCGGAGTATATGGGAAAACTTCATATGTGACCGCAGGTGAGACCTATAAAGAGTATCTCCATGAGAAATCTCTTGCAGGCAGAAGTGCTCCCGCTGAAAAAACTGCGCTTAAAAATGCCACCATGCGAAGCAGATTAAGACAGTTAAACGGAACCGATCCGTCAGCGGGTAAAAAGAACAATACCCTGGCTGATTCGGTGCTTAACAATATGCAGGGATATTCCCAAAAACTTCGGGCCGACCGCAAAAAGAACAGTGATACCACAAATAAACTCAAGAAACTGAAATACAGTTTTAAAAATATATCATCACGTATAATATGCAGCAAAACTTCAGCCGCCGCCAAGCAGGCCGTAAGCCAGGCCAAACGCGAAGTAATGCGCCTTATGAAAGAAAAGAAAAAAGGCGGATACGATCCCGAAGAGATCGAAGCCGCAATCGCACATGCCAAAGCAATGGAGCGCGTGGCACGTAAAAAAGAAAGGCATCTCGAGGAAGAGGAGATGGCTGCAGCCGCAAGACGCGGTAAGCGCGATCCCCTGACCGATGAGAAATACGAAGATAAATACGATGAGAAGTGTGAAGAGGATGAGGATTTCGAAGACTACGGGGACGATGTCGAAGATCCCGAAGAACTGAGAGAATACGAGGAAGAACTTCTCGAATATGACGATTCAGAGTTAAGCGACGCTTCGTTTGAAGACGAACTATCCTTTATAAACGGAATGGGCGAGACGGTCCGGGACCTTTCCGAAGAACTCGTGGATGAGATCGAGGCACTGCTTGAAGAGATCGGACTTGACGATCTTACCGATTCGCTTTTAAGTGTCGACACCGATATGGATGCGGCAGACTTAAAAGAACTCAAGATGAAACACAGAAACAAAGAGATGAAGGAGATGGTGGAAGCCGATGCCAAATATCTTAAAGCGGTATTTGAGCACCTTGCCAAATTAAAGGCAGGCGGCAGCGGCATTCCCGGTATGTCGGGCGGTAAGTCCGCAATGCCTTCGGGAATATCGTTTTCGGCAAATCCCGGTGTTTCTGCCGCAGCTGTCGCGGCATTTACCCCCGCTCCGGAAGCTTCCGCTCCCGTTATAGACATAGCACTGTAATTAATTATATAGAAATCATGGTTTTCGCTTACAAATATATAAAGGGACATTGCACACTGTCGGTGCAATGTCTTTTTTCTTTATGCACTAAAGTGCGTACACCGATCGCGTATGAGGTGATACTCTTTTTAAAGCGGAACAAATCATAATGTATTATCTGCTTTAAAAGGAGGAAGATTATGGGATTATTTGACAAGAAATTCTGTGACATCTGCGGTAACAAGATCGGACTTTTGGGAAACCGCAAACTTGATGACGGTAACCTTTGTAAAGACTGTGCCGCCAAACTTTCACCCTGGTTTTCGGAAAGACGCCATTCAACCGTGGCTCAGATCTCCGAACAACTGGCTTACCGTGAGGCAAATCAGGCTAAGGTTAACGCATTTAATGCAACCAGGACGATCGGACGCAATCATAAGCTGCTCATCGATGACAATAAAAAGCAGTTCCTTGTTTCATCGGGTTCCAATCCGCTTGCATCAAATCCCGACGTACTGGATTTTTCACAGGCAATGGGCTGTGAACTGTCGGTAGAAGAGTCAAAACATGAGAAAAAGCAAACGGTAAACGGCAATCAGGTAAGTTACAATCCTCCCAAGTATGAATACAGCTATACTTTCAGGGCAGTTATCCGTGTAAGCGGAAATCCTTACTTTGATGATATGTCCTTTATGATAAGCGACGGTTCGGTTAACACGGGCGAGACCAACATGCAGGCTACTTCGGGCTGGACCGTACACAGAACGGGCATCGGAATGCCCAATCCCGGCATAGACAAATACAACGAATTCATGGAGATCGGTAACAGCATGAAGGCAGCCATTGATGACATGCGCATGGGTGGAAACGGCGGTTTTACGACTTCATCCATGAACGGATCTTATTCTGCGCCAGGTATGGGCGCTATGGGAACGCAGGGCA
>CACYCC010000074.1 GCA_902772805.1 uncultured Lachnospiraceae bacterium
CAGGAGCAGGTGCGGGTACCGCTGCGGATGACGAATCAAAGAAGACTGTTTCTTCACCGGAGGGAACCTGCATGGAAAGTTTAAGTTCGTCAAGACGCTCGCCGATAAAGGTCTTTAAGCCCTCAATGTCTTCGCTTGCGATGCCCTGTCCCGATGCGCTCTTAAACTCTTCAAGACGTTCAATGCTTGCGGAAACAAGCTGTCCTGTCTTTTCATTGGTCTCAATGGTCTTAAGATTTAAGCGTCTTACATCTTCAAGAACTTTCTCGTATTCACCGACTTTGTTCTTGGCTTCCTCAAATTCTTGGGCCTCTGCCGCATTATTGGCATGGATCACATCCTGTGTTCCGAAGTTCTGAGCGATCCTTTCCATAAATCCATCCATTTATATTGTCCTCCAAATAAAAATGTTACTAAAAGGTAAGTTCTATTCCTGCTGTTCGCTGTTGCCGAGTTTAAGCACTTCCTCGTTGATCGACATCATTCGGTCGTCAAGGCTTGATACCATGTGGGCACATTCAACAAGTTCGTTTCTGATGTACTCGGGAATATTGCCCTCGAATTTATAATTTATCTTATGTTCAAGACTTGCCCAGAAGTCCATGGCAACCGTTCTGATCTGGATCTCTACCATCGCATCCACTATCCTGTCCGAAAGATAGATGGGAAGCGTAACGAGCATATGGTAACTCTTGTATCCCGAAGGTTTGGGATTACGGATATAGTCCCTGACTTCGATAACTTTTATATCCGACTGGTTTGACAGCATCTCGGCTATCATGTAAATGTCACTTGCGAAACTGCATATTATTCGTATTCCGGCAATATCATTTACATAGGAGACCATATTTTCAATGGTCGATTCCTGACCGTATTTTTTGAGTTTCTTGACTATACTTTCCGGAGTCTTGAGCCTTGACTTTATGTGCTCGATGGGATTGTACTGATGAACATGCTGAAACTCGTCGTTTAAGATCTCTAACTTGGTATTTATTTCCTTTAAGGCAGATTTATATACGAGCGTGAGCTCGTTCCAGGTATCGACCTGGTTATTGTCTAAGTTTGCTTCCATTATTTTCCCTGTATCCAAAATATGGGCGTCGTGACCCTTATATGATTATACCATCTAAATGTCGTTTTGGCAAAAGAAAGTGAATATATATGCATAACGGTATGACACCCGAAATATTGACGGTCTATCGCATGTATACCCTGAATCTGTCGTTTTCGAATCTGATCGAATAATCGTTTTCAACCATGTAATCGGCCAGCATTTCGGCTTTATCCGAATATACCCATACCTCGGGATTTAAGGGATCGCCTCCCGAATACCATTTACTGACGATTATGATGGGGTTATCCATCTGTGACAACTCATCTTCAAACACATCGGAACTGAATCCCTTAAGATCCGGCCAGCCCGTGGAAAATGCTGTGTCCACATCCAGAATAAACGATGTCAGCGGAATATCACCCCATGTAATGACCTTGCGGTCGTGTAAGTTTTCTTTTTCAAAAAAGGTCTCAAGGTCCCCGATAATATCTACCATACCGGGTAACATTCTGGTGCCCTTTAGCTTTCCGTGAGTGTAGGTTGCCGTAAGTTCCGTGGTTTTGGCGCTTGCGTAGCAGTAATTGCCGAAATATAAGATCGACTGCCACAAAGTTGCCGCGATAAGTATCACATAGATGCCTATACGGCCCGCATAGTTTTGATCGCCCTTAAGAAACATACCGGGCATTCTTAACCTGGTCCTTGCAAACATCTTGTCCCAGGCGGTTGAAAAAGTGACCGGAAGCATTAAAAACATTGCATTCTGGTAAGCCAATATACCGGTATTGGTTCCGAGCGGTATGATGACTACCAAAATGAGCAGGGCAAAAGATATGAATTTGTGTAAATAATTGGATCTTTGCGACCATATATCGATCCAGGCAAATATTACCGCAAGTATAACAAGGAAAACAACGAAGATGAAAACCGCATTGTTGTCATTGTAGTCATGGATCGTAAACTCGCCCCAGTAAGCCATTCTTCTGATAACATAAAGTTCCCAGATCATCAGAAAAACCGACAAAAATGTGGTGAGTACATACATTTCTTTTCTCGAAGAATCAAAGTGGCTTAAAGCTATGGCTATCGCAGCCGCCACCAAAGCCGCACCTATCCATTTAATGTGATCGTAGATCGCCGCGGGAAGGGTGAGCAGCATATCCGAGATCGAATATCCGTAATCCGCCTTTCCGAGACTCACGAGCGTATCGATCATCTTAAAATAAGCGTCCGGTCCGTGGGTTATGCAAGTAAGTGCGTACATTACCCCCGCGCCGATCAAAAAGCCGATAACGCACATTCCGATATCTTTAAGTCCCGAAAGAAATCTTTTGCGGGAAAGGTAATCGTAATAGATAACGGCAAGTATCAAAGCGACCATGATGATATTTGAAAACCGCACGAAAACGGACACGCCTACCAGCACTCCCGCAGCCACCAGCATACGCCGGTTTCCGTGCTTAAGCCCCTTAATGAGTGAAAGCAGAGTAGCGGCGATCATATAGTAGGAAAGGTAGTTGTAAAGTACGACGTAAGGACACCAGGTCAAAAATACCGACATCAGAAGTCCCAGAAATACCGAAAACGGCTGATATTCCTTGATGAGCTGGAAATAGATCAGCATATTGAGCGCGGATACCACAAATGTGCAGTATGCCCTTATGCCTATGAAAGTCGATCCGCCCGGAAAATGCATGAACAGCCATCCCAGTCCGTTTGAAGCATAGGTGGCCAGCGACCAGAATGCACGGCGGTCGAGAAAATGTTCGAAGTTAACGATGGAATAGCCGGAATCGGTAAAATCGACACCCCAAATAAGCCTTGCGTAGGGAACAAGCGCAAGGATGACCGCACCGATAACGATCATTATCATGTTGCGTTTTTTGTCTGTCAATTTTATGCCCACCGTTTCATCAGAATAAATCCGATATTACTATAATAAAACAGGATTATCGAAAAGGCAAAAAGAATTGGCTCGACTTGTATCTGTTTTATGATACAATGTTGAAAGCGATGATAAGTCGGGTAACCCCCGTATTCACTCATCCGGAGGTGAAGTATTGAGGATCTGGGCAAGAGAATTCAAAGACAACCGCATGATCTGTGCAACCACTGTCGAAGATTACTCGGATGAAACGCGTACACACAAGATATTTGCTGCGCTTGACAAGATCTGTCACGAGTTCGATCTTTCAAAGCCCATTTGGCTTGATATGAACATAAACGATTTTAAACGCACTTCAAAAGTCCGCTTTTACAAAGACAGTTTTATCGACTCCATCGATTTTGATTATCTTGAAGTGCAGGTTATAGAGGAAGACTGATGATATTCGGATTTGAAAAGAAATTTCTGGAATTTCTTGAAAAGCATATATTTGTTATCTCTCTTGCAGGCGCATTTCTGGTCGGCGCTCTTTTAAGGATATTGTGCCGCAATTTCGTGAGCGAAGACGCCTACAATTATCTCATCGGATGGTACGACGACATCAAGACCGCCGGCGGATTTAAGGCTTTAAAGGAGCAGGTTGGAAATTATAACGTACTCTATCAGACACTGATCGCACTGTTTACATATCTTCCCATACCGGCGCTTTTTGCCTACAAGGGCTTAAGCATTTTCTTTGATCTTATGCTTTCATGCCTTGTGGGATATATCGTGTTAAAAGAAACCGCATCGGATAAGCCTTATGTTGCGGCGATCACGGCATTTGCGGTCATATGGATCTCCCCCGTTGTGCTGTTTAACTCATCAATGTGGGCTCAGTGCGATTCGATCTATACGTTTTTTGCACTTCTTGCGGTTTATCTTCTTTACAAAGAAAAAAACATCCCCGCCTTTGTCTTTTTGGGGATCGCACTCTCGTTTAAGCTTCAGGCAATTTTTGTATTGCCGTTCTTTTTGTTCATATACTTTTATAAAAAGAATTTTTCAATCCTTAATTTCCTGATAGTACCCGCCGTACTGTGGATCTCCACTATCCCCGCGATCATTGCGGGACGGGGACTGTTCACGGGCTTTACGCTTTACTTTAACCAGACTAACGAGTACGGCTGCGTGATGATGAATTATCCCAGCTTTTTGATGACGATGTCATACGATTACATGCAGGAAAACTATAAGACCGTAAGCGGCATCGGACTTGCGATCACGGTATTTGTACTGGCACTTTGGATGGTTTGGTTTATAAACAAAAAGCCCGTTCTTTCATACGAAAACTTCATTTTTATCGCGCTGATGCTCACATATACAACAGTTTTCTTTTTACCCGCAATGCATGACAGATACGGTTTTGTTTACGAGATCCTCGCAGTTCTTTATATGTTTAAAAACAAAAAAGCGATCATACCCGGCATCGTACTGATGCTCATTTCGGTCGCGACATATTCAAACTTTTTGTTCCATGTCGGGATCGATCTTCGGGTTCTGACCGCTTTTAACTTCTTTACTTACGCATATTATGCATATATCACTCTTAAGAGATTGGGAGCCGATTCCTAATAGCCTTCGGGATTCATGCTCTGCCATCTCCATGAGTCTTCGCACATTTCTTTGATACCGTACTCGGCTTTCCAGCCGAGTTCTTTTTCGGCCTTTTCGGGAGATGCGTAGCATTCCGCTATATCGCCCGCACGGCGGGGACCGATGACATAGGGCACTCTCACGCCCGTTGCTTCCTCGAAATTCTTGACTATATCAAGTACACTGTAGCCCTTACCGGTACCTAAGTTGTAGATCTTAAG
>CACYCC010000075.1 GCA_902772805.1 uncultured Lachnospiraceae bacterium
GGCCAAGCCCGAGCAAGATAAAGACCGGGGATAAATATATACCCGCCTCTGTAGCCTTTAAAATAAGTTCAACTACCGCCATGCCCGCAAAAAGGCATCCGATAACAGACGCCATCGTTACCCAGAAATCAACGGAATGCGGATTATTGGTGATCTTAAAAGTTTTCATGTACCCTCCGTGCCATCATCCTTATGCTATGATTTTATCATATCTTTCGGATGATAACACGTCCATCATGAAGCTGTACGGATCGAGGTCGCCCTGTTTGAACATCGCAAATATCTGCGGGGTGCAGCCGGATACCAGTATCACGCCCTTTTCGTTCATTGTAACGGGCTGCTGCCGGTTGCGGCTGCAAACGTTCCAGAAAACAATCTGTGGCAGTTTGTAGCCGTATGCCGCGTATTTTCTTTTTGCATATTCAAAGTTTGTGATCCCGGCATTGCCTGTCGCACAGTCAAATTCCATGTCGGAAATGATGTAAAGTCTTGTGGGCATATCCTGTTGCTTTAAGTCGTTATTGACTGCCGTTCTTAACAAAAGGTCAAAAGTTGCGGCAATATCGGTATTTCCGATCTCGTTAAATCTCATGCAGTACTGCATCTTTTCAACGATATCGCGGCCCTTTATCTTAACAAGACGGGGGCTTTCCGAAAAGGTTATAAAGTGGCCCTTAAAAGCTCCGGTATTATGCTCGGCAAAGTAAATGCCCAGTGACTCGGCAACTGCCGCAGGCATGGGAGAACCTACGCAGTACATGGAACCCGAACCGTCAACAACCGCAAGCGCGTTCTCACTGCCCGCATAGTTTTCAAGGGATCTCCATGTTGTGTCAAGCGACTTTCTTTCTCCCTCGGTAAATCCTTCTCTTCTTTGTGCCTTGTCGATCACGGGCGCAACAACATCATAAGGCGTAAGAGTCCCGGTATTCATGACCGAGGGATCGGCTGCGGCCTTATTAAGGAAAGCCTCGTATCTTTCCCGATCGTTTCTGTAAAATGCACTGCGGTACTTAAACAAAGCCTTGGAGGGCTGTTTTTCGTAGTCAAAAGAATAATCCTTTTCACGCAGATCATTCTCGATTATCTTTATGTATTTTCGTAAAGCCGAAAGCGTCTTTCTGTATGTTGCATCGGTATAGCCCATTTTGGCCGCTATGTACTTGGCGTTCCTTACGGTCTCGGGGTTACTCGTATTTACGGAAGGAAGCCACTTTGCAAGCAAAGAAACCTCTCCGCCTTCATAAAATGCCTTAATATCGCTTTCAAGTCCGGCCATTATATAATCGATAAACGCATCTTCGCAGGGCGTACCCAAAAGTACCAGAAGATCGTCAAATCTTCCGTATTCCGCCACGTTTTCGATATTTTTGATGACAGTTGCCGGCTCGTTAACGGCAAGATATTTAAGGATCGTCTTAAACACGCGCCTTTCACCGAGTCCGCCTCTTATATCTCTTGCGTAAAAAAGAATACGGGTGGCTATATCGGGATCCTCGGCATATGCCTTAACGAATCTGTCGACGATCTCGTCGTCCTCCGCATGTCTTAATGCGCCGATCGTTGCAAAAAGATCGAGACAGTCCGACATTGTGGATGCATATGTTGTTGCACCGTTTTCGGTATATGTCATATTTGCTTCTTTCTTTAAAAAATCCAACATTTTAATTCCTCCCAAAAACCACAAGACACTTTTACGGAGCAGGATTCGAACCTGCGGTTGCCGGATCATCGTCCGGTGCTTTACCAATTAAGCTATTCCAGAAGGATTGCTGTGTGTGTCTTTATGATCATAGGATATAACGGAATTTGGGATATGAGAAGTGGCAGATTTGCGACATGATGTAACCCCACATTCGTTTGCTTTTTGCCGATTATTTTGTTATTATGATGTAGATTTGTAACCCCAAATAAGAGTTTGATTCAGTCGGAAGCGATGAGCGATCCGGTCCGAACAGGAGAAAGATATGACCGAAAAGTATAAGATCTATATTCCCGAAGATATGAAAACCCGCCTTATGAACGACGCGGAACTGTTTGAGTTTACCAAAAAGGACGGAACCATCAATTTAAACGCATTTTTAAAGGAACTGCTGGTCAATTATTTTGATGAATACAGGGCAAGAAAATCGCAGCTCCTTAACACGATACTGACCGATCTGTCGGAATTTCCGTCAATCTCTAAAGAAGATGCAGAAACCATCTCCGGAAAGATCGTAAACACATATATGAAAAGCGATAAATACAGGTCCGAACGCAGTACCGCAGTTACTCTTACC
>CACYCC010000076.1 GCA_902772805.1 uncultured Lachnospiraceae bacterium
ATAACGGGTTCGACTCACTCTTGGTTTACGGGATTTGCACCCGCTGACGATCCGGAGATATGCGTAACGATCATCCTCGAGGATGCGGGTACTTCGGGACTTCATGCTGTCCCCATGGCCAAGAAGATATTCGATGAATATTTCAGACGCTTCGACGACAGTGAATATATAGACGAGAGATAGAAAATAAAGACAATGAAAAATGTACAAAGCTGCGGCGGTATCGTGATCCATAAAGGAAAGATACTGCTTCTTTACAAAAATTATGCGGACCGTTATTCGGGCTGGGTGCTTCCAAAGGGTTCCATGGAGGAAGGCGAGACATTCGAAGAAACGGCATTAAGGGAAGTTAAGGAGGAAACCGGTGTTTCCGCCGAGATCATAAAATATATCGATGAGACGAGTTTTGAGTTCAATTCAAGCGAAGGCCGCATCGCCAAGCACGTTAAGTGGTTTTTGATGAAATCCTTCAGCTATTTTTCAAAGCCTCAGAAAGCAGAATATTTTGTGGATTCGGGATACTATAAGTATCATGAAGCCTATCATCTCTTATATTTCCAGAACGAACGCCAGGTACTCGAAAAGGCATATGAAGAGTACAAGCATATCTTAAGAGATCAGATTTTTGAGGAACAAAAGAAAGCCGGAGAAACAGAGGCAGAGGCTGAAACCGAAGCCGGATCCGAACCGGCGAATCCCGCCGAGTAATACCGATGAACTGTAAGAATATAAAAAGCCCGCATTCAGCGGGCTTTTTGATATATATATGGATCAAAGTACGGCTTCGATCGTAAGATCGGGATTTTGGGAAAGATCGATAACGGTGTCTTCGCATTTTACAAGCGGTCTTGAAAGCTTAAGCTCATTGATGAGTATGACTTCGGCAAGTCTGTCATCGGAAAGTCTTACCGTAAGACCGAGCTGTGATCTTGCGATTTGCGTCAGTATCTGTTTTAAGATAAGTGTGTCGTAATATCTGTCGGTCTTTTCAAAGTTTGCGATAACCTGGAACGGTATGAGCGACTGACGATATGTACGCGCCGAGGTCATTGCCTCGTAGGCATCGATGATACTGATATATTTGGCAAATTTACTGATCTGATGGTCTTTAAGTTTTGAAGGATATCCCGAACCGTCACATCTTTCGTGGTGTGTGAGAGTAGCCTTTAATATCGCTTCATCAAGATCGAGATCTTTGATAAGTTCAAATCCCTTGATCGTATGCGTCTTCATAAGCTCGAATTCGATATCCGTAAGTCTTGACGGCTTCCAGATAAGCTCGTAGGGAAGCATAAGCTTTCCTATGTCGTAAAAGAAACCGCACTGGATGAGCTTAAAAAGATCTTCCCTTGATATTCCTGTCCATGTACCGAAAACACCGGCAATAAGAGCGGAGTTAAGGCAGTGGGCATATGTCATATCGTCTTCGGAAGGAAGCATATTGTAAAGATAGTCAAGCAACAATTCGCCGGTTTTGGCGCAACCCGTGATCTCCGCATATATCTGGAACAGCTGGGATATATCCGGCGGAGTCTTATCGCTTATAAGCTTGTCTATCATGATCTTGTAACGGGGGAGAAAGATGTTATATGTTTTCTCGAAATGTTTGAAACCCGCACTGACGCGGATCTTTTCGAAATGAGTGGTCGCGAAATCTTCATCTTCCTTGATCTCAACACACATTATCGAATGGCGCGATAATTTGGCGATCGCTATATCGTCAAGCGTTGTGTTGGCGGGATAGAGAAGTTCATTTTTGTATGACAAAACGTCGCTGGCAAGAACCATTCCGGGTTTCAATGCCATTACTGCGGTCATTTTCATCGCTGATTCCCCTCATTAATGCTGTGTATGCCTGATGCCACAAAAATCCACATACCAAAGTAATATTAACATAATTATCGGTGATAGCAAATATAAAAAATTAATATTTTACGCGGACTTTTAGCTATATACCGAGGAATATTTGAAATAGAATGTGAACTGTATCTATATATGTTGCAAGGTGATACATGGAATGGAAAAACTCATTGTTTCATGGTAAAATACTGTTCAAAGTATGAGTATGGAAAGGCGGGGCAACCGTGACATTTGATGACAACATCATAATCGGGAAATCGGTTTTTGACGGCCCCGGTGTGATAAATAAGCTAAAAGAAAACAAGACCGTTATCAATCATTACATCGTAGCAGTCGATGTTTCGGGGAAAAACCTTGAGATATATCCCACGCTTCAGTTTATGAACGATCATATGTGGGACAGAAATATAAAGGTTGTCGGTATATTCAGAAGAAACGATGAAGCGGTCGAGTTCATATCGGATCTTTGTGAACAGTCGGTTAAAAAATTCGGAGAAGTCGATCTTGTCAGAATGCTTCCCTATTATGTCAGGGAGGATGAGTGATGGCTGTATTGTTATCCGCACTGACGGTCATACTGACGGTCCTTAAGATAATCGGGATAGTGCTGCTATGCATAATAGGTCTGGTACTTGCGATCCTGCTCATTGTACTGTTTGTCCCGGTAAGATATAAAGGCGACGGCTCTTTTAAAATGGACGGATCCGGCAAGGATTATGCGTTTAAGGCCAAAGCTTCGTGGCTGCTTCATATCGTCACCGTACTGTTCGATGTTAAAGATCCCTCCGGTGTTGTCATAAAGATCTTCGGCATCAGACTCGGTGGCAAAAAGGACAAGAACGAAGCGGAAGCGGATTCAGGCAAAAAGAAAAAACGCCGCAAAAAGGATAAGGACCTGCCGGCCCTCGAAACAGAAAATGAGGCAGAAAGCACTGGGAATGGCGACGTATCGGGGCCTGAAAACGCCGAAGAGCATGTGGATGCCGACGCGGCTGAGAACGGTGAAGAACCGGGAGATGCCGGCACGACCGAGACCGGTGAAGAGCCCGCAGACGCCGATGAGGCTGAGACCGGTGAAGAGACGGCGGCTTCCGAGGAAAGCAAAAAAGACAAAAAGCGCGGCGAGAGGTTTAAAGATAAACACCGCAAAAAGGCCGGCAAGAAATCCGGCAAGAGATCCGGGGATAAAAAAGATTTTGAATCAAGAGGCCTTTATGATAAAATAAAAAGGTATGCAGATATCATA
>CACYCC010000077.1 GCA_902772805.1 uncultured Lachnospiraceae bacterium
CAGGGCACCATGGAATACGGCGTCTATTGCTACGCCAAACATATGGCCCTCAACGACCAGGAGAAAGAACGCGTCAAAGTCAACACCTGGTGCAACGAGCAAGCCATCCGTGAGATCTATCTCAAGCCATTCGAGCTCTATAGCGACCTTGGCGGACTTGGCTACATGACCTCCTTCAACCGTATCGGCGCGACCTGGTCCGGTGCCCACGAAGGCATGCTCACCGAAGTCGTCCGCAACGAGTGGGGCTTCCATGGCGTCATCGTCACCGACTACGTCAATGACCATAGCTACATGGGCGTCGCTCAAGGCTTAAGAGCCCAAAACGACCTCTATCTCGATCCGAACAACTCTTCGAACACCGCGGTCACAGCTTATAACGCCGCTCCAAACGACATGATCAAACTCATGAGAAGAAGTTCCAAGAACATCCTCTATGCGTGCGCTCATTCAAACAACGTTTGGGATGACGCTGACTTCGCTGCCGTTGGCATTGAGAAGTAGAATCTCTCATCAAAAAGAGCCTCCCGTAAAAAGGAGGCTTTTTCAAAACACCGAATGAAATTGTTTCAAAACACCGAATCAAAGTCTTTCAAAACACCGAAAAGAAAGGTCAAAGAACCCTTTTTAAATGGAATATCATTCCGCTTAACAAATTTTACAATAATTGGCAATCAACGGAATCGTCACATGTTTCATGCGGTTGATCAACATATTAGTTTGACTTACCGGGATTTTTTTTCATATCATTCTGGCGTTTTTGAGGAGTTTGGGTTGCTATGAAAAGAAAAGTGTTGTTGTCGATGTTGTTCTTGCCTCTTTTGTTATCTTATTCAAAAGTACCGATTGAGGAGCAAAAGATTGACACGTCTTTTGCCTGTGTTGCGAATGAAAAGATAAAGGATTTGAATGTCTTTGAGGACGAATGTTGTGAGGTTGAGAACGTAGGCACGGAGTCATCGGATGTTACTTTTTTAAAAGCCTTATCGATACCTAACGATACATTCATTAATGAACAGTGGCCAATTGTTGGTGACCGCTGGTGCAATATCAAAGCCCAAGACGCATGGAATACGACCTTCGGCGAGAAGAGAATCAGGGTTGGTGTTATAGACACAGGCATAAAGGACCACGTCGATCTTATTGATAATTTGAAAAGTGGATACGATTTTTATCACCACAATACAATAACAAACGAAGTGACTAATGATGATCACGGGACCGCGGTTGCCGGCATAATAGCTGCAACGATTGGTAACCGTACTGGCATAGCTGGCATTGCGCCAAAAGTGACCTTGGTTCCTTTGCAGGCAGGTGATGAAGGAGGGGTAGATCCGGATGCGACTCTGGAGGCAATACAATATGCCACTTCTCTTTGGGGAACAGATGAGCAAATTTCGGTCCTCAATTTCAGTATGGATGGGTATGGCTTCGATTTGCACAACGAAAATGGCAATGCCACAAAAATGAAGCTAATATTGGACGCAATTAAGGATTTCCCGGGGGTTTTTGTTTGGGCGTTAGGAAATGACAATAAAAATCGAGACACATATCGCGACATCGAAGAATACAACGCCAACAACATCATTTCAGTAGGTGCATTTGATGAAAATGGAAGAAAATGGGAATATTCAGATTACGGGTTCTGTGCCAATATTTTTGCTCCTGGGGCAAATATCAAAACAACTAAAGGTACAGATGGATATTTATCTGCTTACGGTACATCTGCTGCGGCTCCTTTTGTTTCGGCAACTGCCGCTTTGATTTATTCAAAATACCCTAACTTAACGGCTTACCAGGTCAAACAATCAATTTTCCACTCTGGGTCAGACAAGATAATAGATACTGATAATGGCCAATACCAAGTAAAGTATTTGCAAGTAGCCAATGCCTTGACATATGCTCAAAGCCTGTCTTCCAGCGACCCTGCGTATCTTAGAATCGGTATTGATAGCAAAAACGGCAACTCTTGGCAGGTCAGTTTCATAAACGATAACGAATATCCCGTTGAGTTGCTTTTCAATAAGAAGACCTGCTCTCTTTCAGATGCAAAAAAACTATCAAATCTGTCAGATTTAGCCAGTTTAAATGTCCCCGCAAAAGGAAAACGAACCTTAACTATCACGGAAAACGGATCAGCTAAGGGGATTGTCGGAGCAATCACTCAAAAAGCCAGCGGTTTATATGGGAAACGATGGATCTCATATACAGACGGCTTGACTCAAGACGGCAACAATTGCAAATCTAATCGAGTATTAAACAATTACCAAAGAGTAAAGTGCAACTATGCCGATGCATCGTCATTGGATTTTTATCCTGATTTCTTGTCTATGCGAGTCGTTGGAAGCTCCGGCTGGTTATTTGCCATAACAAGTTGGACGATCGAAATCGAGAACCATAGCAACAAAAGACTGACGGTGGAATACAATGAGAAGATGTGTTTTGAGGAAGATGCGAAAACTTTTAGCGGCCTAAATGATGTAAAGAAGGAAACGATTGAAGCCAATTCCATAAAAAACCTGACGATCAACACAAACTATTTTGCAGATTATGTTGTGGCTTCCATTGTTTTCTCTTTCAATGGACTTGATGTTAGACGAGTTACGTATGCAAACGGCCTCTCTAACAACGGTATCGGCACTAATAAACATAGCGATATAATCTACTTAACTAATGGTCCTGTTTTGCAGAACTAAAAGAACGATGATTGCGTGACTATTATGGATGGAACAAAAGCTTGATTGCCCATTGACTGATTGTTTTTGCTAAAATAATTCGATTAAAAATGATGATTGAAGCAAGGGAGATTAAAAAAGTATTTAAGAAAGGCAAAGATTGCTTTGTGGCCCTCAATGGGGTTAGTTTTTCCTTGCCTTCAACTTCCTTGGTTGTCTTGACTGGAAAAAGTGGTTCTGGCAAAACCACGCTGCTTAATATCTTAGCGGGAATGGACGCCCAAACTTCGGGAGAATTCCTTTTTGACGGAAAAGAAATAAC
>CACYCC010000078.1 GCA_902772805.1 uncultured Lachnospiraceae bacterium
CGATTATCGTACCGAAGCTGTTAAGAGACTCTGTGAGGAGAGAGGTATATCCCTTACCGTAGCAGACGGTGAATTTTCCGAGGACCGCGCAAGAGAGATCACTTTAAATGAGGGCCGCAATTACGGCATGATCGCATGTGCTTCCGATATGATGGCGATAGGTACTATCTCAGCTCTTACTCAGATGGACGTATTTAAGCCTGTATGCGGCTTTGACGGCATTACCCTTATGAAATATGTCGGCAATCACGTTCTGACCGTTAAACAGGATTTCTACGGCATCTCAATGGCTGCTGTTGATGAACTTTATGCACTTATGCACGGTTCAAAGGGCCGTGACATCAAAATACCCTACGAAGTAGTCAGATTATAGGATATCATCCGGGGAGGTTATCTATATGTCATTACGAGCTGATATGCAAAAAGAAGTCATGTTGATGAACATGGAGTCTGAACTCGAAGACCGGGCAAAGCGCCTTTTTAACAAAAAGTTCGATGAATGTGACAACAAAGAGATTTACTATATCCTTTTGGGGCTTACCAAGGAGATGACGAGTCTTTCCGAACGTATAAGCGGAGACAAGAAAGTTTATTATATCTCCATGGAATTCCTGATCGGTAAGCTTCTTTCCAATAACCTTATAAATCTCGGCCTTTACGACAGGATCGAATCCATTCTTTCCAAGCGCGGCAAGTCCATAAGCGATATCGAGGAATTTGAGCCCGAACCCTCGCTCGGTAACGGTGGTCTTGGCCGTCTTGCCTCATGTTTTCTTGATTCCATGGCTACCATGGGTATCCACGGCGACGGTATAGGCCTTAATTATCACTTCGGACTGTTTAAGCAGGTATTTAAAAACAAATTCCAGAAAGCCGAGAAAAACGAATGGATCGAGCGCAAGTCCTGGCTTGTTGATACGGGAATGTCATTCCCGGTACAGTTTGGTGACTTTACCGTTCACTCGCACCTCTATGACATAGAGATCGTGGGCTACAGAAACGGTACCGACAGGCTTCATTTATTTGATATTGAAAGCGTTGACGAATCGATAGCCGAGCAGGGCATAGATTTCGATAAGACCAAGATCAAAAAGAATTTAACGCTTTTTCTTTATCCCGATGATTCGGATGAGGCGGGCAATCTCCTGCGCGTTTACCAGGAATACTTTATGGTATCGAACGCAGCCCAGCTGATCCTCAAGGAATTAAAAGAACAGCAGTATGACCTTCGCAGAATGTATGATTACTGCGTTATTCAGATCAACGATACTCATCCCACACTCATAATCCCTGAGCTTATCAGTATCCTGGTAAACGACAAGGCATTTACGATCGACGAGGCCATAGAAGTCGTATCAAAGTGCGTGGCGTACACCAACCATACTATACTCGCCGAAGCGCTTGAGAAGTGGCCGCTTAAATACATTGAAAAGGTAGCCCCCAAGCTTGTGCCCATCATCAGGGAACTTGACAGAAAGGTCCGCTCGAAATATCGTTCACCCAAGGTGCACATCATTGATAAAGAAAACTTTGTGCACATGGCAAACATTGATATACACTACGGATTTTCGGTTAACGGCGTAGCGGAGCTTCATACATCGATATTAAAAGAAACCGAGCTTAACGCCTTTTATAAGATCTATCCCGATAAATTCAACAATAAGACCAACGGCATAACCTTCAGAAGATGGCTTCTGTCATGTAATCACGAGCTTGCGGATTACATCAGTGACCTGATCGGTCAATATTACAAAAAAGATGCCATGCAGCTTGAAAAGCTTATGGAGCTTACCGATAACGAGATGGTACTTGACCGTATCGCAGAGATCAAGACCGACAACAAGAAAGCACTTGCCCGTTTCATAAGAGATCGCGAAGGCATCGAGATCGACCCTCATTCGATCTTTGATATCCAGGCCAAGCGTTTCCATGAGTATAAGCGTCAGCAGATGAATGCGCTTTACATCATTTACAAATACCTTGAGATCAAGCACGGCCGCAAGCCTACCACACCGATAACTTTTATCTTCGGCGGTAAGGCGGCACCCGCATATGTGGCCGCACAGGACGTCATTCACCTGATCCTGGTGCTTCAGGAGATCGTCAACAACGATCCCGATGTTTCCAAGTATATGAAAGTCGTGATGGTCGAAAACTACAACGTAAGCTACGCCGAGAAGCTCATTCCCGCATGTGACGTTTCCGAACAGATATCGCTTGCATCCAAGGAAGCCAGCGGTACCGGCAACATGAAGTTCATGTTAAACGGTGCCATCACTTTAGGCACAAGAGACGGTGCGAATGTAGAGATCGGAAAGCTGGTTGGCGAAGACAATATTTATTTCTTTGGTAAGGATTCGGATACCGTTATCAAGCACATAGCCAAACACGATTACGATCCTTCCAAGATATATGAAGGTTCCAAGCAGATCCGCAGGATCGTTGACTTCATACTGAACGAAAAGTGCATGCGCTTAAGCCTCAAGGAGAATCTTGAGAGGATCCACGATCACCTGATCAAAGAGGACCCGTTCATGACATTGTTAGATCTCGAAGAGTATATCGCCAAAAAGGACGAGGTTTTCGCCGATTACGAGAAACGTTCTTTATGGAAAAAGAAAATGCTCATAAACATAGCAAAAGCGGGATTTTTCTCATCGGACCGTACGATTGCCCAGTATAATGCGGACATCTGGCATATCGGTGATTAATAAAAAGCATTTTTTAAAAAGCGATATGGTGTTACAATCTATTTTAAGAAAAGTTGTGATACTTACTGACAGTCATTGAAAATCGGGGGATTACCAAATGCGTTCAAGCGGAATTTTGTTACCGATATTTGCACTTCCCGGTAAATACGGAATAGGCGGATTTACCAAAGAAGCATATGATTTTGTGGACTTTCTGGCCCCTTCCCGGCAGAAATACTGGCAGATCCTGCCGCTTGGCCCCACCGGCTACGGAGATTCACCTTATCAGGCCTTTTCGACATTTGCGGGCAATCCGTATTTTATCGATCTCGACGAACTGGTAAAGGCGGGCCTTCTTACCGAGCAGGAATGCATTGATTACGATGCGACAGGTGAAGGCGGGCCGATCGATTATTCAAGACTTTATTTTAACCGTTTCGACCTTTTGCGTATGGCTTATGAGCGCAGCAACGCAAGGCAGGATAAACTCTTTAACGAGTTTGTGGCCGACAATGCGTTCTGGCTTGACGATTATGCACTCTTTATGGCCGTCAAAAAGGAATTTTGCGGAAAAGTCTGGACCGAATGGGACAAGGACATACGTATCCGTACACCCGAGGCGCTTGAAAGATACCGCTCAAAACTGTGGGATGATATGGATTTCTACCGTTTCCAGCAGTTCTGGTTTTCCAAACAGTGGAAGGCTCTTAAACATTATGCCAACGAAAAGGGCGTGGAGATAATAGGCGACATTCCGATATACGTTGCTTTTGACTCGGCGGATGTATGGTCAAAACCGGAACTTTTCGATCTTGACAATGAAAACATTCCCGTAAGCGTCGCAGGATGTCCGCCCGATCCTTTTGCGATCACGGGCCAGCTCTGGGGCAATCCGCTCTATGACTGGGATTATCACAAGAATACCGGCTACGACTGGTGGATAAAGAGAATAGGATACTGTTTCGATCTTTACGATGTGGTCCGTATCGACCACTTCAGAGGATTCGATGAATTCTATACGATACCTTACGGCGATCCCACCGCCGAGAACGGAAAGTGGAAAAAGGGTCCCGGTATCGAACTGTTCAACACCATCAATGAAAAGTTAGGCAAAAGAAAGATCATCGCTGAAGACCTGGGCTTTTTGACCGATTCGGTCAGAGAACTCGTAAAGGATACGGGATACCCCGGAATGAAGGTTCTTCAGTTTGCTTTTGACTCATCACCGTTAAGCGAATATCTGCCGCATATGCTTTCCAACAATTCCGTGATCTATTCGGGAACGCATGACAATGAAACCTCGCGCGGCTGGTACAAAAGAGTCAGCACCGACGATCCCAGGACCGCCAAATACTTTGACGATTACACCGGCAACGAATATGTTGATACGGCTGCGGCATCCATGATCCGACAGGCAATGGCATCGGTGTGCGATACATGTATCATCATGATGCAGGATTATCTTAACCTCGGCAACGAAGCCCGCATCAATACACCGTCCGTACTCGGCGGCAACTGGACCTGGAGAATGGAGCCCGACGCGATCTCACCCGAACTTCCCGACGAGATCGCAAACCTCACCTACGTATACGGCAGATGCCTGTAAATATGTAAATAATTTAATACGGCGGATGTATTATACATCCGCCGTATATTTAAAGTTTCCGTTTAGACATATTTGAGTTGTGGTAGGCGGGATCGCTGGTGACCTCGCGTCCGAACCATGCGGGTGGAGTGAAGGATTCAGCCGTTTCGCGGTCGGGGAATTCAACTTCCGCCATTAAAAGCGGTGCGAACGGAACGTCGAATTCGTCGAGTTCTATGGTCAGATCGCCAAGAGGAATGAGATAACGCGTTTTTCGTATGATGTTTCCGTCGGCTTTTTGGATCAGATGATCGTATCCCGTTTCGGTGAGCGGGAGATTGTACTCTTCGCGGATCATCATACCGCCGCCTTTATATGTAAGATAATACTCATCCCCTTCTCTTCGTACCCGTACAACGGGATCGGTGTTTAGATACCCCTGTTCAAGTCGTTTGCAGGGGTATTCTTTATATTCAAAGTCACCCGGGTTTATCAAAAACTTCCTTTCAATCTCCATATTTTTCTCCGTTTATAATAATTGTTAATTATGCGCAAAAAGGATATAATGGTTTATATTTATTATGATTATAGCACATTGGGGAATGTGTGAGACACAAGATCGGAGGGTTTATGCAGATAGCTGTATTTTTTGGAGAAGGTTTTGAAGAGATCGAAGCAGTAACACCTGTAGACCTGTTAAAACGGGCCGGACACGAGGTTTTGACCGTATCGGTCAGCCACTCGCATCACGTTATGGGTTCCCACGGATCCATGTACAAAACGGATTACTGTATCGATGAAGTACATATCGATAATTTCGATATGCTGCTCTTACCCGGAGGACCGGGACACAAGAATCTCGAAAAATGTGATCTTTTAATGAGAAAGGTCAGAAAGTTTGCCGACAAGGGCAAATATCTTGCAGCCATCTGTGCCGCACCGACAATTCTCGGAAGAGCCGGAGTTTTGGCAGGCAAAAAGGCTACATGCTTCCCGGGAATGGAAGCGGAGCTTTACGATGCCGAGTATACGGGAAGCGAGGCTGAGTGGGACGGCAACATCATTACGGGACGTTCCGCGGGCTGTGCGACCGCTTTTGCATTAAGGATCGTGGAAGCATTTGACGGAGCCGACAAGGCCAAAGAACTCGCAGGCAAGATATACTATGATTACTATAAGCCACAGGCATAAAACAGGGAGACAGATATGAAAGCAACAGAAATACTCAGACAATACGGACAGGAACAGCTTTTAAGATTTGAAAGCGAACTTACCGACGAACAGAAACAAAAGCTAAACGATCAGATCGAATCGCTTGATTTTTCGGTCCTTAAGAACATCAACGAAAAGCCCACTCTTAAGAAGGGTGAGATAACACCTCTTAAGTGCATGGAACTTGACGAGATCAATGCAAGAAGCGAAGAACTCGAAAAGGCCGGTATTGAAGCGATTCGTGCGGGAAAGGTCGGAGCCGTTCTTTTGGCCGGAGGAATGGGAACAAGACTCGGATCGGATGATCCAAAGGGTATGTATAATGTCGGAATAACACGTAAGTTATCGATCTTTCAGTGCCTTATGAACAATCTTTTCGATGTTGTGCATAAGACCGAGACATTTATCCCGTTATTTGTTATGACGAGCGACTTAAACCATGAGAAAACGGTTGAGTTCTTTGATGACAACAACTATTTCGGATATCCCAAGGATTACATCTTTTTCTTTAAACAGGAAATGGCACCCGCATGCGATTACAACGGCAAGGTATTTCTGGAAGCCAAGGACAAGGTTGCCGTTTCACCCAACGGTAACGGCGGATGGTTTTTGTCGATGATGAAGAACAACCTTCTTGACACCATCAAAAACTTCGACATCGAATGGCTTAATGTATTTGCGGTTGACAACGTATGTCAGCGTATATGCGATCCCAAGTTTATAGGTGCTACGCTTCTTGAAAAAAGAACAGTGGGCGCCAAAGTCGTTAAAAAGGCAACCCGTGACGAGCGCGTGGGCGTTATATGTCTTGAAGACGGCAAGCCTTCGATCGTTGAGTATTATGAACTTACGGATGAGATGATGGACCTTGCGGATGAGCGCGGCGAGAGAGTTTATAACTTCGGAGTTATCTTAAATTACCTCTTTAACGTCGACGAACTTGTTGAGATCGTCAACAAGAGCCTTCCTTATCACGTTGTTGAGAAAAAGATCCCGTATGTTGATGAAAACGGCAATACCGTTAAGCCCGAGAGCCCCAACGGCTATAAGTTTGAACAGCTCGTGCTTGATATGATACATCTTGCGGATTCATGCCTTCCTTACGAGGTAGTGCGTGAACATGAATTTGCGCCGATCAAAAATAAGACCGGTGTCGATTCTGTGGAATCGGCCAGAGAACTTCTTAAAAAGAACGGCGTGGAGCTGTAAGGTTTACAGCCCAAAAGTGTAGTAATTTGCGGCGTCAAGCTGTAAAAAATAGAGGGAGAAAAAGAAAATGTTTAACGCTACAAACGTACTTATCGCACTCACCATTGTGGCTTATCTTGCAATGGTAGTGTATGTGGGATTTAAATTCTCACGACAGAACAAGGATACCGACGACTTTTTCCTGGGCGGCAGAAAGTTAGGACCTTTCGTAACCGCCATGAGTGCCGAGGCATCCGACATGAGTTCCTGGCTTTTACTGGGACTTCCCGGAGTTGCATATCTTTCGGGACTTGCAGACGCATCGTGGACTGCTATCGGTCTTGCGGTGGGAACATATCTTAACTGGCTTATCGTATCGCGTAAGATAAGACGTTATTCGGTTAAGATCAACGCCATTACTATCCCTGAGTTTTTCACAAAGAGATATCATGATGCGCACAATATCCTTCAGACGATAGCCGCTATTGTCATAGTTATTTTCTTTATACCTTATACGGGTTCGGGATTTGCGGCATGCGGTAAGCTCTTTAAGAGCCTTTTCGGAGTTGATTATCATATGGCAATGATCATTGCCGCACTTATTATCGCGATCTACACAACACTCGGCGGATTTATGGCAGCATCCACCACCGACTTTATCCAGTCGATAGTAATGACGATCGCCATCATCACCGTATTCGGTTTCGGTGTTTCCGTAGCGGGCGGATGGAGTGCGGTAGTTGATAACGCAAGCAGCCTTCCGGGATTTTTAAGTCTTGTAAAAACATACAGTCCCGCGACCGGCGAAGCTTCATCTTACAGCTTTTTGACGATCTGCTCGACATGTGCATGGGGACTCGGATACTTCGGAATGCCCCATATCCTTTTAAGGTTCATGGCAGCCCGCAAGGAAGAGGAACTTACTTTCTCGCGTCGTATCGCATCCGTATGGGTTGTGATCTCGATGGGCGTTGCAATACTTATCGGTGTTGTAGGTCTTGGAATGAGCCATGTGGGCGCTATCGAGACACTTGAAGGCAGCGCTTCCGAAACCGTTCTTGTTAAGATCGCAACGCTTCTTTCTCAGAACAATGCACTCTGCGCAATAATTGCAGGCGTTATCTTAGCCGGTGTACTTGCCGCCACGATGTCAACGGCCGACTCACAGCTTCTTGCCGCTGCATCTTCGATCACCGAGGACCTTTTAAGTTCATCTTTCGGTATCAAGTTTACGGCTAAGACTCAGATGCTTGTTGCAAGAATTTCGGTTATCGTGATCTCACTCTTTGGTATGATCATCGCATGGAATCCCGACAGTTCGGTGTTCAAGATCGTATCGTTCGCATGGGCGGGATTCGGTGCCGCTTTCGGGCCGGTAGTGTTACTTGC
Source organism: uncultured Lachnospiraceae bacterium (assembly GCA_902772805.1). Classification (GTDB taxonomy): domain Bacteria; phylum Bacillota; class Clostridia; order Lachnospirales; family Lachnospiraceae; genus UBA1258. Next base: position 8,065 of record CACYCC010000078.1, read on the forward strand.
ACTTTTCTGGAAACGTTCAAACCTTCAGGGGGCGATCGCGGGCATGATCACCGGCGGTGTTATGATATTTGTATGGAAATTCGTGATCGCCAAACTCGGCGGTGCATTTGCGATATATGAACTTCTTCCCGCATTTGTTATTGCGATCGTCGTAAACGTTGTGGTATCACTTGCAACAAAGGCTCCTTCCGATGAGATGGTCCGTGAATTCGACGAAGTTACAGCGGGTAAATAAAATGAACAATACCGGATTGTACAAAAAAATGATCAGGATGAACGTGGTGCCCATACTGGTTCTGGGCATCATGATCATGGTATTTTCTTTTGTAAGATTTACCAACATCATATATGCAAGAGCCGAAGAGGACATGGTCAACGAAGCACATTCGGTGATGATGGCATATGACATATTCTGTTCGGGAAACTATTATCCGGTACAAAAAGCAGACGGTACGACGGACTTTTACAAAGGTGACGTGAATCTTACGGGTGACTGTTCGATAATAGACCGCGTGTCTGGCGTGACCGGGGATGATATATCCCTTCTTTATATGGATGTGCGTGTAAATACCACATTCAGAGGGCCTGACGGGCAGCGTCTTGCGGGAGTGTCCACCAACGCGGATACTTCGGAACGCGTACTTAATAAAGGCCAGATCGTGCAATACGAAAACGTTAAGATGTTTAACGACAAATACCTTGTGGTATACGTTCCGCTCACCAACGAGGACGGTTCGATAGTCGGAATGGTGGAAGTCGCCAAGTCAAGCACATCGATGCGTTCCACGGTAGGCAGGGCGGTAATGCCCATGATCTTATTTGTGGTTGTGGGAATGTTACTGGCAACATTGTTGGCATATCGCTCCACACGCGAGATCACAGGTGTATTGAGCGGCCTTAAGGAATTCCTTAACAAGGTTGCGGGAGGTAATCTTTCAACAGAGCTCGATATCAATATTTTAAAAAGAAAAGATGAGCTTGGAGAGATAGCAAAATCGACGACTTCAATGCAAAAGAGCATCAGAAGCTTCGTGGAGAGCGACCCGCTTACAAAACTCGGCAACCGCCGTTACTTCCTTAATCAGACCGAGAGAGTGATCGCCAGAAGCCATGAGAACAACCAGCCGTTCTCGATAGCCATTGCCGATATCGACTTCTTTAAGAAGGTCAATGATACATACGGACACAATGCCGGAGATGAAGTTTTAAAGGCTGTAGCCAATGAATTAAAACAATCCATGATGGGCTGCGGATTTGCGGCCAGATGGGGCGGCGAGGAATTTGTGTTATGCTTTAACAAGATGGGAATGTACGACGCATCAACACATCTTTGGAAGACGCTTGAAAAGATCCGCGAGATGGTAGTTCGTACGGAGGGTTATGAGATTCGTGTAACGCTTACATTCGGCGTGGTGGAAGGCTATCAGACAACGATAGAGAAACTGGTCGAAGAGGCCGACGAAAAGCTCTACTACGGTAAACAGAACGGTCGTAACCGCGTGGTTACCGAGATAGAAAAGCCCGAAGAAGAATCGGCGGAGCAACCGGTCGAGATCGAGATACCGCCCGAGGCGGCAGAGATACGCGAAAAAGAATAAAAGATCAGAATAAACAATAAAAGGGACTGCCGCGGCAGTCCCTTTAGTTTTGTAAGTCTTACAGTGTATACTGTGCGAGGTCTGTACTGATCTCTTCGGAGTAACGGTTAAGGCTTTCGGAGATACGGGAGATGTTCTCGGTCTCCTTAAGAAGTTTGTTGCTTTCGCTTACGATCATATCGCTTAAGTTGAGTATCTCACTGATCGTGGATGCCTGTTCCTCGGTCGTGGCCGCATTGTCGGCAGCAACATCGTTGATCCTTTCGATACCGTTTGCGATATCTATGATGCCGTCCGTTGCCTTGGCAACATCTTCGCATATCGTATTGAACGAAGCGTTGGCGCTTTCAACACCGCTTAAGCATGCTTCCATATCTTTTGTACAGGTATCGGCTTTTCCGTTGATCTCGGAGATGTTTTTGGTGATCTCTTCGATAAGTCTTCTGATGGTCTCGGTTGCCTCTGTAGACTGATTTGCAAGTGCGCCTACCTCAGATGCAACAACGGCAAATCCACGGCCCATTTCGCCTGCTCTTGCGGCCTCGATCGAAGCGTTGAGCGAAAGAAGATTTGTCTGTTCGGAGATCGCATTGATGGCATCGGTGATACCGGTTATCTCTTCGATCGACTTGGCCGTTGCACGGATAAGTGTCGTGAGTTCTGCAATGGTGGCATTAAGCGTGGTAACGTTTCTGGTCATCGTTTCCATCTCGCTGCGGCCTGTGGTCGATGCATTGAGTGTGGCATTGCAAAGATCCTTAACTTCCGATGCGCTTTCGGAAAGCTGACTTGATGTAGCTGCAAGCTCGGTGGCTCCTCTTGCAACATCATCGATCGAGTTATTCATATCGCTTAATGTTGAATTAAGCTTTTCGATCGATTCGCCCTGATTCTGGTTTGCGGTATTAAGAGTTCTTGTAACTTCGAAACATTCTCCCGCATTTTCGCTCATTGAACCCGATATGGATGACAGGCTGTGAAGCGTGGAGCGCATGTTTTCGATGTAGTCGTTTAAGTTTTCACTCAAAGTCGTGATCTCGTTGTTGCCTTCGGGATCAAGTTTAACTGTAAAGTCACCGCCGCTGATATCACCGATACGTGCGGATACTTTGGTGACGGGATTGATCGTCTTGTTGATGATGTAATATATAAGGAGTGACAGGAGCAAAAGAAGGATACCGGCAGTCACAAATGTTATCATCATGACTCTTAATATACGCTGGCTCAGGAAAGAAGAGGGAACCGCGCTTACGATAGCCCATGAAGTACCTTCGATATCCGTTGCAGTGAACATCATGGCTGCTGCGGGAGTCTTGCCGGTAACAACTTTGGCTTCGTCCGCTTCGATCTTGGTATCGAGCGAATCGAATACATTTGCAAGGCCCTTTACAATGGGATCGGTGGTATCCGCGAAATTCTGTCCGACCGTCTCGGGAACGGTACTTAACAGCACATCTTTGGATTCTTTGTTGACAAGATAGATCTTGGTATCGGGTGATACGGACTTAAAACCGTTTATTTTCTCGGATACCGCATCAAAGTTGATGTCACTTGACAATACAACGTTGTCTTTTACCATGACGGAACATGCAAGACATGTCTTACCGGTTGATGCATCAACATAAGGATCGGATGTATAAAGATCGCCCTTTCCTTCGATCGCACCCTTATACCAGGCTCTGTCGGTAAATACGAATGTATCGTCGGGGATCCATCCGGAACCGTCTAAGAATCTTCCCGTATTGCCGTAAGCCATATAAATATCCTGAGAGTCGGGGTCTTCCGCGGTAAGTTTAAGGAGCATATCATGCATTTCTTCATAAGGAAGATTACGTGTGCTCCTGATAACATTGGCGGTCTGGTTGACTCTTTCTTCTATGGCATGCCACCAGCTTCGAATCTCATTGGAGTATGAAACCGATTCACGCGCAAGTACGGCATTTGTAAGCGACTGAATGTTGTCAGCCTGCAGTTTGATGCTGATCTGTGTGATTATCACAATGATGACTGCCACAAAGATAATGATCTGTGTAACGAGTGTTCTTTTTAAAGATCTTCTTTTCTTTGTCTTCATTCTCTCTTGTCCTTTCAAATTGCACTTAAATTTTTAAGGCTTTTTTATTGCATTTCCATTATAATACAATATATGACATTAATAGAATATTAATTTCACACAATTTGCATTGCGGTCAGTAATTTGCGTTGCAAATTTATGATTTATCAGAGGTATACGCAAGATTGTACTACCGATGATCCTAGACCTGCCTCGAAAACTCGGCAGGCCTATAATCATCGGCGGAATGCCTCCGGCCCCGCACTCGCAGTTTTACTGCGTAAAACGTGCTGTTGCGGTCATCAATTTGCTTTGCAAATTGATGATTCCTAGGGCTTGTTAATAATTCGTAATCGTGATATGTGTATAATGTATGAGTTATAGTCGTATCATGGGTGCTTAGCATTGATAAATACGGGATTGTGACCGCATGAAGCACTATGGGAAAGGGTTTTTATGACAAAAGAAAAGATCAGCATGGGCGGTGGTCAGGAAAGTACATTTAAACAACTGTCCACTCACAAGGAATCA
>CACYCC010000079.1 GCA_902772805.1 uncultured Lachnospiraceae bacterium
AAGGTCCTTTCTCTATGTGAAAAGAATACACTATATTATCAGTACTGTCCGCCGTTTGTGTCAGAGCAGAGCATCCATGACGATATGAACGCGCTTCCGCCCGGCAAGACTATGACTGATAAGTATTATGTTGGGTATTATGATGAGGATCGACTTATAGCTGTTATGGATCTGATTATGGCCTTCCCGGACAAAACTACAGCATATATCGGCTTTTTTATGACAGAAGCGAATACACAGAGGAAGGGGTTAGGAAGTGCTCTTGTTACGGAACTGTGCAGTGCCATGTCCGGTATTGGCATAAAAGAAGTTCGACTTTGCTGGGTTAAGGGTAATCCCCAGGCGGAACATTTCTGGAAAAAGAACGGCTTTGCTGAAACAGGGGCAACCAATGTGACAGATAAATATACGGTTGTAGTAGCTCGAAGGGAATTATAAAAATATCGCTGATATAGATTTATCCGGACAAATGTCCGGATAAATGTCCATATAAAATGCCGGGAGGATAATGGTTTTGGAAGATTACAGTGAACAACATAAGAAAGCCTGGGAGTTCGATGCTTACGATTTCTGGGTAAGGACTGCAGGTACACCGGAAGAAAGGGCATCAAAGGACAAAGAAAATCCCAAGAAAATGCTGAAACAGTACGCAAACTACTTTGATTCTTTTGAAGGTGTTGAGGTAGCTAATATATGCGGATCTTGCGGCAAAAAAGCAATTCCACTGGCTCTTTTGGGCGCGGAGGTAACTGTATTTGATATTTCGGAAGCCAACAGGAAATATGCTGTGGAAACTGCTGAAGCTGCAGGCGTGAAGATCGGATATGAAGTCTGTGACATCATGGAAATTGATAAGGATCGGTATGCCGATTCCTTTGACGTCGTATTTATGGAAGGAGGGATCCTTCATTATTTTCATGACATAGATGCTTTTATGAGCATAATGAACGGACTGTTAAAGCCCGGAGGGAAGATGATCTTAAGCGACTTTCATCCCTTTACCAAAATCTTTGATATTTTGGGATTACAGCAACCTACCATGAGCTATTTCTCAACAGACATCTTTGAGGGCGAGATGGCACATGCAAGGTTCTATGATGATGAGATCCGAAGACAGATTCCGAAATGCCACTACAGGAAGTACACCATCAGCGAGATCATCAATTCTATCATCGGAAACGGATTCACTTTGGAGCGGTTTGATGAGCATCCATCGTGGGATAACGAAAAACTCCCGGGAGAATTTACTGCGATCGCAATAAAGCGTTGAGTAAAGTTTTTATAAGGAATCTGACCGTGGAAAGGAAATGACCGTGAAAGAATCTGTTATTTTATTTGAAACAGACCGGCTGGTCGCAAGAAAGTTTGAACCGAAAGACAGAGATAAATTGTATAATAATCATCTTGAAGAAGATGTCGGTAAATGGATTCCCAACGAGAGATATGCGGATCTTGCCGAGGCTGAAGAGGCTATCAGTTTTTTCGCCGACTGTGTGGACAGGGGGTGTCTTCCGTATGTTCTTGCGATCGAATCAAAGGTGAGCGGGGAACTGATCGGCGATATCGGGATCAATGAAGTTGAAGGGATGAAAAACGAGCTTGAAATAGGATATACGATCTGTAAAAAGTCAAGCGGCAGAGGCCTTGCCACGGAAGCTGTAAAAGCAATGACAGCATTCGCTTTTTCAAAGTTCGAAACGAAGGTGATCTACGGTCGTGTCATGCATGGTAATGAAGCCTCTGTAAGAGTTCTTGAAAAGAACGGATATGAGTTTGTAAAAGAAGAATTCGGCGCCGAAGATGATCCTTACGGTAAGGGCATGTTGGTCTATAAAAAAGTGGCATCGCCGAAGAGGAAAATGATTTAGACAAAGGGGAAAATTATGGGACAAAAAACGGTTATCACTCAGGAAACCATCCAAAAGATTGAAAAAGGTCAAAACATCGGTTTTTATTTTGCCGTATGTACATTGCTATTCGGCGCGATCGAATTCCTTGTTCTGGTTCCGGGCTGGGGCTTTATATTTACTGCGATCTTTGCGGTCATAATAGCGCTGATGCTTAAGAACAAAAAGAAAAGGGGTAAACGGCACGTTTATTTTATTGAAAGACCGATCACTCAGAAGTTCGTAGAGACCGGTTATAACGACGACAATGAAACATATCCGATCTATGTTTTCATGTTCGGCAATCAAAGAACGAATGTTTTCGAGACTGAGTACAATTCGAAAAACGTCGGCGATATGTATTATGTTATGTATGATGCCTATGATAACAGGATCATGGAAACATATGACACCGACAAGTACGCGCTTGCCGCAGGTCTTGATGTCAGAGCTTTACAGTAAACGGTCTGTAAATATCGTATTAAATATATGTTATAATTTTATTGTTATGCGTGATATTTTAGTACAAAGTATACTTACGCCAAAGTCATGGAGTCCTCCGACAAAATAAGCGCTGAAAAGGAGAAAATATAGATGGAAGACGTTTATAAGCATATATGTCCGACGTGCGGCGGACAGCTTGCTGTCGACATAGAACGTCAGATGTATGTATGCCCGTTCTGCGGGGGAACATTCGATTATGACTATTTTCGTGAGGAGAGCGTATTGGACATTGCCGCCCAAGCGCTTTCGAACAATGAGTTTACTTCGGCAGACAGAGCTTACGATTTTATGCTGGATAAAGAACCTGATAACTTTGAAGCTCTTCGCGGCAAGGCTCTCATAGCAATGGGTATACCAAAGATCGAATATATCAGCCATTTCGATCTATATCCAAAGATCAACTATGAGTCTGCCTATAAAGAGATCGACAGAGCGATCGGATCATCCAAGTCTCAGGACCGGGAGTATTTTACTGTCATGAAGGATATTGTTGATGCGGGCAATGAATATGTCAGCGACAGGTCTTTGCTCGAGACCGAAAGGGACGAAAGAAGTAAGTCATTAAACGACCTTTACGATTTCGTCAAGGAAAGAGATACTGTATTTATCTATTCTTCTTCCAGGATCCGTCCGAAGAAAGCTGTTATCCTGACGATCTTTTGCTATATATTCTTATGTCTGATGGTTTTTCTGGGTTATAAAATGATCACCAGAAATCCGTATTCCAAAGCTGTAGATCTCAGCCAATATGAAACAAATCAGACGTTCAGTGATTATTTAAATTATCAGAGAGCTCTTGAGAGGGAGGAACAGCGTAAGATCAAATATGATATCTGGGAGAATAACCACAATTATTCCAACAGAAACCTCATATCTGCTCTGATCGTCGCCACTGTCATCTATGCATTGATCGTATTCATGCTTTACATGGGAGGCAGGTATCTCGATTCCGAGATCTCTAAGATACAGGCCATAGCGGATGAACAGACGGATAAGATCAGGAACTTTGAGGACAGGATAACTGAGCTCAAGGGCAGGATCAAACAGGGCTATAAGCGTCTTATTGAACTTCATCCGATCGATGAATGAGTGTTTTTTCCAAGGACAGAGTAAAAAGAAAACTATGAAGATAATTTTTGTGTCCGGTCCATGCGGAACCGGAAAATCGACTTTTACAGACAAATATGCAAGACATCTGGTTTCGGAAAGCGGGAAAACGGTTTATGTTATTCACGGTGACGATTTTCATGCCGGATTTGTGGAGCCGGAAAATAAAGGCGATTTCTTCGTAAACGGGGAAGCATCGGATACCGTGTTATGGGAAGATATACTTAAATTTAACTGGGATTGTATAATCGCCACGGCGGACAGAGCACTCAGGCAGGGGACAGATGTTCTTATCGATTATGTGATCGAAGATGAACTTCCGAGAGTGAAAGAACTTGCCGCTTTACACAACGCAAAACTTTATTATATCGTGCTTACCGCCTCGGAAGATGAACTGGAAAGACGTATTCGGGAACGCGGAGATACTGATATGATCGAACGGGCAAGATTTTTAAAAAGAAAACTTGATAAGATGCCTGAAAATGCAGGACATATTTATGATAATACGGATAAATCCGTGGAAAAGACGATCCGCGAAATAGAACCGGAAAATTACGAAGTATTGTAGATTTTTATAGAAAGGCGAAACAAGATTCATACAGGAGGGGAATTTTATGGAACAAAAAACTGTTATCAGCCGGGAAACAATTCAGGGAATCGAAAAAAGTGAGAAGAACGGGTTCATATTTGTGGTATGTATACTGATCTTTACCGCACTTTTGACTCTTATACTGGTCCCGGGCTTAGGAATTGTACTGAGCGTGATCGTTGCTGTCATCATAGTACTGATGGCTAAGCACAGAAAGAAAAAAGGAGCGCTGCAAGTATATTTCATCAAAAGGCCTGTCGACGAGAAATTCGAACATAACAGTCTCAGTGAAGACAATGAAGAGATTCCTTATTATTATCTGGGGTTTGGCGGTCAGTCAAAAAGTGTCCCCAAAGAAGTATACGATTCAAAAAATGTCGGCGATATGTTTTATGTTATGTACGATGCCTATAATAACAGGATCAGGGAAATATATGATGTCGACAGGTATGCACTCGCAGCCGGCCTTGATGTCAGGGTTTTGCAGTAAAACTTAACCGGAAAAGAAAACGAGGAAAAGAAAAGTGTTTAAGAGAATGAAAAACATTGCGGCTTTGTTACCGGCTGTTATGCTTGCAGTCGCTTCAGTCGGTTGTGCCGATGGTACAAAGAACACATCAGTGACGTCAGACAGCACAAACGCTGTAATTACCGATCCTTCCGCATACGCAGAAGTCACGGAGAAGATCGCGGCACCGGCTGTAACAGGTGATGCAGAAAAGAACGGTGAGATATATGTTCTTTTTACAAGTGATGTACATTGCGGTGTGGATCAGGGATTCGGGTATGCGGGTCTTAGGCAGATACGGGACAGTTTGGAGGCACAGGGGTACGAGACGATCCTTGTCGATGACGGCGATGCGATACAGGGGGAACCTGTCGGAACCGTATCGAAGGGCGAGACTATAGTTGAACTCATGAACGAAGTCGGATACGATATCGCGATTCCGGGAAACCATGAGTTTGATTACGGAATGGACAGATTTCTTGAGCTTGCGGGAAAAGCCGAGTATACATACATAAGCTGCAATTTTAATCGCGAGGGAAACCTTATTTTTGCACCCTACGTGATAAAGGAAGCTGCAGGAAAGAGGATCGCATTTGTGGGTGTGACAACTCCGAAAACACTTACATCCTCAACACCACTATATTTCCAAAACGACAAGGGCGAGTATGTATACGGTTTTATGCAGGATAATTCAGGCAAAGCTTTATATAAAGCGGTACAGGATGCCGTTGACTCAGCAAGAGGCGAAGGCGCGGATCTTGTATATGTGATGGGGCATCTTGGCAACGAAGCTGAGTGCGAGCCGTGGACGTATGCGGATGTTATTGCAAATACAACCGGTATAGATGTATTCCTGGACGGACACAGTCACGATACCGATCAGATCGTAATGAAAGATAAGACAGGTAAAGAGGTCACACGTTCTGCGGTCGGTACGAAACTTAACTGTATCGGTTACAGTCGTATCACATCTTCGGGAGAGGTCAAGGAGACCGGCGTCTGGACATGGAATAATAAAATTTCCGCTCCGAAGCTTCTTGATATAAACAATCCCGTGCGGACCAAGGTTGACGCAGCGGAACTTGAACTTGAAGAGAAATTCGGTGAAGTGGTCGCAAATACAACAGTTGAACTTACGATAAGCGATCCCAAGGAAGTCGATGAAAACGGAAAACCCATACGTATGATCCGTCGTGCCGAAACTAATCTCGGCGATCTCTGCGCCGATGCTTACAGGGATCAATCGGGTGCGGATATCGCTTTTGTAAACGGAGGCGGCATTCGTGTCAGTATTGAAAAAGGCGATATCACTTACGGCGATATCATTAACGTTCATCCCTTCGGAAATATGATGTGCGTTATAGAGGTTACGGGACAGCAGATCCTCGACGCGCTTGAGTGGGGTTCCAAAGAGGCTCCGGGAGAAAACGGCGGATTCCTGCAGGTTTCGGGACTCACTTATGAGATCGATACATCGATCGATACTCCGTGTGTCGCCGATGAGAATTCCGAGTTTGAGAAGATAAGCGGTAAAAGAAGAGTTAAGAACGTAATGGTTGGGGACACCCCCATAGACCCTGCGGCGAAATATACCCTGGCAGGTCATGATTATATGCTGTTAAATCACGGTGACGGTTTCACGATGTTTGAAGGCGCTCCGGTATTACAGGACCGAGTTAAGATCGACAATCAGGTATTAATAGACTATATAACGGATACACTCGGCGGAGTTATTGATGACAGCTATTCGGATCCGTTCGGACAAGGCAGGATCACTATAACAGAGTGATCACCATATCGGAGGAATAAGCAATGACCACATCAGATAACAGGGAAAAAGTGGCGGCTGAGTTTCGTGAAGAGATAAAGCATGCATTCGAACCTGAGGCAAGAGTACTGTCAGCAGACCGGGAATTAAGGTATTGTCTTGAACTGCAAAGAGAACGGATCGGAAAAAGAAACCTGAAATATACCGAAGAAATGATCCACGGGGGAATGTTTCCCAATGGTCTTAACCGGGTACGCGCATGGAAAGACGGTCATTATGATGTTTCCTGGACGGTCGATTTCATAACCCACAACAAGACGATCCAAAGAGACGGTATGAAGACATATCGGTTGCGGGATTATCAATCGATCTATGAAACCGTCGTAGATGTACATGACGGAGAAGATGTAAGCAAAGATCCATATTGTTGTCCCAACTGCGGTTCCGTGTCAACGGTCAAAGAACTGCAGGAAGGATGCGGTTATTGCGGTACACATTTTAAGATGGACGAACTGTATCCGAAGGTTAAGAATTACTTCTTTGTTTCGGACATGCGCAGCGAAAACCTGTTAAAGACTGTGCTTAAGTACGGTCTTTATATGTTGCCGGCAGATATAATAATCAGTCTTTTGACGTTTTTTAATACCTACAGCGAGACGCAGCGCACCTTAAGTACATACATTTTACTGCCGTTTGTGATATTGGTAATGATGCCGGTCTGCGGGTTTATGGGATTGCTGCTTGCCTGTTTTTTCAAGGCATTTGTGTTGCTTCCGTCATTGTTTGAAGTGATCGGTTCCAGAAACCGGTTTGCATCTGCCATGTCAGCGATATGTCCGGAGTTTATCCTTGATCATTTTGCTGCGAAAATGGTTTCTTTGTTCAAGATATTTGCTTTTTCCGACGATCGTACCGACCTTCCCTTCTATTCGGGAACCGATACGGGCAAAGATTTCGACAATCTGATCAATATAGATTTTAGCGGTGATATGGCATGCAAAAGTGTTGTCGTAAAGGACAATACGGTTTATGTTACCGGCGATCTTTATGTTGCAACAACAAGAGATCTCGGAAACAGGATCAAAACGGGAAAAGAGATCTACAGGATCAAAGCGGGAAGAAGGACTGATATCCCGTTTGCAGACAATTTCTCGATAACCAAGATACAATGTCCGTCCTGTGGCGGAAGCTTCGATGCATTCAGGTCAAAGGTCTGTCCGTTTTGCGGGTCGGAGTACAAGCAGGAAAACAATGACTGGGTGATCTATGAGATGCGTAACGTCAAGTCCGAGGTCATGACAAGACGCGTGATAACAGGGCTGATCATTGCCGGAATCGTGGTTTTATCGATGTTGTCCCTGTGGTTAAGGATGAGATCGTTTTTATAGTATTTATAACATATGAAAATTATTATTGAAGAGATACCCGTTGAAAATATCGACGAATTCTGGAAACTTCACTTCAAATATCTTGTCGATGACGGGATCATAACGGACGATGAGGACAAGGAATACTTTTCCGGTGAAGAGTACCGCGGCATTATAAAAGAACACATGGAGCGGGATATCGACAGGCACCAGATGGTCTGGTTTGTGTGGGACAATAAACGGATCGGTGCCGCCCAGTACAACACATACAAAAGTGAGGATGGCAAATGTTTTATCCTTGATTTCTGGATTTTCCCGGAATACAGAAACAGGGGGCTCGGCCATGCCTGTTTTGAAAAACTTGAGAATTACACGCGCGCAGACGGTGCTGAATACTATGAGATCAACAGTGAAAAAGAAAACTCGGTTCGCTTTTGGAAGTCTCTGGGCTTTAAGGAAAACGGAAATGATGAATGGGGTGTTCCGCTTTTTGTAAAACTGTGATATTATCTTCGTTGGTTTTTATCAGGAAAAAGAAACGGAGTGATACAAAATGAATCGGGACAAACTTAAACCGATGTTGTTCTCAACCATCAAGCATTATGACTTCAAGCAGTTCGGGACCGATGTGATATCGGGCATCATAGTGGCGATAATTGCGCTGCCCTTATCGATAGCCCTTGCACTCGCTTCGGGAGTCGGCCCAGAAGAAGGATTATATACAGCGATAGTTGCAGGATTTATAATAGCTTTTCTGGGAGGAAGCCGCGTACAGATCGCGGGTCCGACCGCCGCATTTGCAACTATAGTTGCCGGGATAATCGCCAAGAACGGCATGGAAGGAATGATGTTAGCCACCATAATCGCAGGCATCATTCTTGTGCTGATGGGGTTATTAAGACTCGGCGGATTAATTAAATTTATTCCGTATACGATAACAACGGGCTTTACCGCCGGTATAGCCGTAACGATAGTGATAGGGCAGGTAAAAGATTTCCTGGGACTTACCTATCCTGCGGGGACCGCTACTATAGAAACGGTCGATAAAGTTAAGGCGATAGGAGCCAATATTTCCACTATAAATCCTTATGCGCTTTTGGTAGGCGGCATAAGTCTTGCAATTCTTATTATCTGGCCGTATATCAGCAAAAAGATCCCGGGTTCTTTGGTAGCCGTGATCGTCGGCATACTGATCGTTAAATTTACCGGACTTAAGGTTAACACGATAGGAGATCTTTATACGATCAGGAGTGGTCTTCCCACTTTTCACATGCCGGTATTTACACTTTCAAAGATAAGCGCGGCTCTTCCCGACGGATTTACGATCGCGATACTTGCGGCGATCGAATCTCTGCTTTCGTGTGTCGTGGCCGACAGTATGATAAATTCCCACCATCGTTCCAATATGGAACTTATAGCACAGGGATGCGGTAACATCGGCTCCGCACTTTTCGGCGGTATTCCCGCCACAGGTGCAATAGCCAGAACCGCCGCCAACATCAAAAACGGCGGACGTACTCCCATTGCGGGAATCATTCATTCCGTTACGCTCGTACTTGTATTACTGGTATTGATGCCTTATGCGGCACTGATCCCTATGCCTACCATCGCCGCGATCCTTTTTATGGTGGCATACAATATGTGTCAGTGGCGTACTTTCGTTCATTTGTGCAAGACAGCGCCCAAGAGCGACATCATAGTACTGGTACTGACCTTTGTATTGACGGTAGTATTTGATCTTGTTATAGCAATAGAGATCGGAATGCTCATAGCTGTTCTTTTATTCATGAAGCGTATGAGCGAAGAATCGGGCGTTGTGGGATGGAAATACTACGATCCCGATGACGATCCGGACGGCATGAATTTAAAACCGCTTCCTATTCATGTAAGAGTATATGAGATCTACGGACCGATGTTTTTCGGAAGTTCGGGCCAGATCGATACCATGAATTTCCGCGATGAAACAAGAGTCATCATAATACGTATGCGCGGTGTGCCCGCTCTTGACGCAACAGCCATGCATTCGCTTGAAAACTTCTATGACCGTTGTGAAAAACGGGGTATTCAGCTGGTATTTTCCCATGTCAACGAACAGCCCATGAATACCATGCGTAAAGACGGTTTTGTGGAAAAAGTGGGAGAGAAAAATTTCAGACCCCACATTGACGATGCCATAGAGTGGGCATCCAAACTATGATATTGTTCCGTATGAGAATCTTATATTTGTGATGGCGCATTGATCGCCTGTTATCGCAACATAGATCTTATCATTGTCGGATTTGACGACCGCGGTGGACCTTATGACAATACCGGAATTCTCGGTTATGAGAGTGATGGTATTGTCGTGTCTTTCAAATGTAACCGTGCAGTCAAATCCGTTTTTGTTAAACTGTTTCCATGCATCCCAGCCGTTAAATTCGTTGCGGTTGACATATACATCGACATCACAGTCTTCATCGCCTTCCCAGCATTCTCCGTCAAGTCTCGTGAGCATATAATCACGATAATTGTCACCGGTAACTTCGCCGTTATCGGATGTAAAGATATTGATGAAAGGACAGTGCCATACAAGCCTTGCGGTAGGAAGACTGAAGGCATGGAAAGTGATCTTTAATCCGTCCGTTACCGGAATTCCCTCGGAAGCGGCGGTTCTGTAACTGTCGATCTCGACATTCGGGATATCTCCGTCGGGAACATTGATATAGCTTATCTCTTCGGCAATTCTCGGAATATAATCATCGGATATGGTATCGTCTGATTTTTCAATCGAAAGATCGCTTATTACGCACTTTTCTCCGGTAAGTCCGAGGTAGACATATCTTGTTCTATCGGGGAGTGCGACTATCGTTTCATGCGTTTCGTTGTAACCGATTATCCTTATGAGGGCATGATCGAGCTTTTTGACGGCTTTTATAATGTATTGTCCGGGTTTTAAGGTACCGTCGGGAGTAAATCTTGTGGAAGTTGTCTTAAACTTACGCGCCCCGTTGCAGAATGACGTTCCGTCAAACCATATTTCTCCGTATTCAAAATAGTTAAGATCTCTAATGTTCTTTTCACTGTCGTGAAATCTTGAATCAAGCGAATCGAATAAAATGATCGAAGGCTTGGGAGTTTTGTCACTGTTCGGAAGCGGATCGATCTTAAGTGACAAAGTCAGCATATTGGGCATAAGAAGCATTCCTTCGGATACTTCGCCTCTGTGTTCTTTGATGACAAGTTCGGAACGTCCGTCCAGTTCCTTGACTTCCCGGCGTTCCTTCATCCTGTATTCGATATCAAGATCAATAAGATGCACCATGATCCTGGCAAATTCGGGATCGAACTGTGTGCCTGAACCCTTTACAAGTTCTTCACGAACCTGCTGCTGGGGAATGGGATCACGATAGCTTCGCATCGAAGTCATGGCATCATATGCATCCGCAACGGAAATGATCCTTGCAAAGAGCGGGATATCGGTTCCGATGAGTCCCGAGGGGTAACCTTTTCCGTCGTATCTTTCATGATGATAGTGTGCGCCTATGCTTATAAACGGGATCTCGTTGATATCGTCAAGTATCTGCGCTCCGAGAGCAGGATGCTCTTTGATCTTTTCATATTCCTCAGGCGTAAGTTTACCTTCCTTGTTTATGATGCTTTCCGGAACACCGATCTTACCAACATCATGCAGAAGTGCAACAAAGTAGATATCTTCGCACTCGCGGGGACTGAGTCCGCTCTCTAAGGCAATGCGACGCGAATATTCGGCAACTCTCGAGGAATGTCCGTGAGTATATTTGTCTTTTGCATCTATAGCGTTTACAAGCGCCGTAGCGGTCTGCTTGAAAAGTTTTCTTACGTTCTGATCTTCGGTTTCTTTTTTAAGAAGCGTATTTTGGAATGTAATGAGACAGAACACGATCCAGCTTACAATGAAAAGCGCCGCGATCGAGTCAAAAAAATTCTGTCCCCTGCCGTATTCGGTCACAAGCTCGGGGAAAAAGTATCCAAGCAACCAGAATCCGATCGTCACAACGGCATTTAAAACGATCATCACGGTCTTAAGCCTTCCCGAAAGGATCATTGTGATATAGATGGTACCCAGTAACAGCCAGATTGGGGTACCGCCTTCAACACCGCCGTTTGTAAAGAACATCGCGGGAAGAAATGCGAACACCAGCACGATCGAGATCACGATACGTGCCTGCTTGATCTTTTTTCTTTTTATTGAAAATGCGACATATGCGGTAAAAAGAACGGTTCCGATGATCGTTGCGATCGTGGCGGACGGAGGCTCTTTCATGATAAGCCCGCAGGGGATCGCCAGGAAAAGGGCGATAAGAACGGTTATGGAAAACAGAACAAAGGATTTATCTTTGATGTCTGCCGAAGAGTCGAATATATATTCTTTCAAGCGGTCATTGAACCGCTTAAGCATATTGATCATTTTAGCCCCACAAATAAATTGTTATAGTAAAACCATTTATATAGTATAATAATACCACATCAACCGATTATTATCCATTTTAACAGAAATCTCAAGCAATATTGATATGATACATATTATCGCGGCCAATTTGATATTTAAGCTGCGCAAAAGAAGGAGAGTCGCATGAGTAAACAAGCCTGGAAACCCGGAAATATGCTTTATCCGTCCCCTGTTGTAATGGTAAGCTGCAAGGACGGTGACGCACCGGCCAATATAATCACCATCGCATGGACCGGAACGGTATGCTCGGATCCCGTTATGCTGTCTGTTTCGATAAGACCTGAAAGGCATTCGCATGCAATTATCGAGAGGACAGGTGAATTTGTGGTAAATCTTGTGTCGCAGAAACTTGCTTATGCATGTGACTGGTGCGGTGTAAAATCGGGAAGAGATTTTGACAAGTTCAAGGAAATGAAACTTACGGAATATAAATCGGAGTTCATGGATACGCCCGCGATCGCCGAAAGCCCCGTTAACATCTATTGTAAAGTCGTAAAGACCGAGCGTCTCGGATCGCACGATATGTATATCGCGGAAGTTATCGGTGTGACGGTCGATGATGAATATATGGATGAAAACGGCAGGTTTGCTCTCGAAGCCTGCGATCTTGTGGCATATTCGCACGGTGAATACTTTGAACTCGGCGAAAAACTCGGGAAATTCGGATATTCCGTTAAAAAGAAATAGTCTGACCACGGGGTGAAGCGGGCAACCGGAATATCGGACTTGCATCTCCGCGGGTTTCATATTATACTTTTCTTATCAAAGTGTAAGGGTGAGAAGATGTTAAGATAGTCGGATTTAGGTGAACACGAATTAATGAGCCGGAAGGGGTTGTGTTAAGTGTGCGCTTAAATTGGATTATCGCCCGTATCTTCAGTCCTTGCATTTTTTGTGCCTATAAGGTCTGTTTTTGGCGAGTCTGTATTTGCGTACGCGGATACAGACTTTTTGTTTTATAAAAGTTCCCAACCATTTTGCAGCGATCCCGGCCGGCAGGATCCGGAGGTGATGATTTTATGTCTTTAATAAACGTAAGCGATCTTACATTCTGCTATGAAGGCAGTTTTGACAACGTATTCGAAAATGTATCCTTTGGCATAGATACGGACTGGAAACTTGGATTTATAGGACGAAACGGCAAGGGAAAGACTACATTTTTAAATCTGCTGCTCGGTAAATACGAGTACACCGGCAGTATTTCGACAAGTGTCGTATTCGATTATTTTCCTTATGAGGTTACAGGGGAAGACCTTGACCGTACGGCCGATGAACTGATGGAAAAATGGAAGCCCGGCGTAGAGAACTGGCGGGTTTTGTGTGAACTTCCGAAGTTATCCGTTGATGCAAAACTTCTGTACAGACCGTTTAAAACTTTAAGCTTCGGTGAGCGTACAAAGGTAATGCTGGCGGTATTGTTTTCGGGAGAAAATGATTTTCTGCTGATCGACGAGCCCACAAACCATCTTGACCGTGAGGCGAGAGCGATCATCAAGAAATATCTTGCGTCAAAGAAGGGATTCATTCTTGTATCTCACGACAGAGA
>CACYCC010000080.1 GCA_902772805.1 uncultured Lachnospiraceae bacterium
GATTTATATGCAGTTTTTATCTTAAGCTTATGCATATTAATACTTTCAGGACGGCCGCGAGATACAGATTCTGGTAAGCTGCAATACGCCCTGAAAGGATTAATATGCATAAGCTTAAGATAAAAACTGCATATTGCGTTTTATTCTTAAGTGTCGCAGCACTTTTTTCTTCTTTTGACAGCGCTCCCCCCATGTCTCTTGACGACAATCCCGTCTCGATCGACAGAGACTCCGGTAAGGTACCCGCAACATCCACCCCTTCGCAAACAGCTCAAAAGGATCCGGACGCTCCTTTAAGAGACCCCACTCCCGTTTGTCTTGAATGTTCCGCTCCCGGATCTTTGACCGACGGCAATGAGTTTGTTACGGTCGATTATTCCAACAATTCCGAAGGATATATAATGGTCGATTATCTCGGTGACTGCCAGAAAGTAAAACTGCAGCTTACCGGTCCCGATCAGGTAACATATACATATGATATAAAGAACGGATATCTTGCTTTCCCTCTTTCTTCGGGCAGCGGCAACTACTCCGTAAATATTTGCGAAAACATTCAGGATTCAAGATACAGTCTCGTCTTTGCGGGTAATTACACCTTCAGCAATGTCTCGGAATTCGGGCCTTATCTTTATCCCAACCGCTACGTTTACTTTGATTCATCCAAAAGAACGGTCGCCAAAGGCGCGGAGCTTGCTACAGGCTGTACCGATGAGATCGAAGTTATCACGAGCATATACAACTATATAACCTCAAACATCGTATACGATCATCCCAAAGCAGAGACTGTTGCCAGCGGATATTTATCCGATGTTGACGAAATACTTGAATCGGGTACCGGCATATGCGTTGACTATGCTGCCGTTATGTGCACAATGCTTCGTACCCAGCAGATCCCCACACGTCTCGAAGTAGGATATGTAGGCAAAGACATGGTATATCATGCCTGGATAAGCGTTTATGTCGAAGAAGTAGGGTGGCTTAACGGCATAATACAGTTTAACGGTAAGGAATGGTCGCTTGTCGACCCCACATTCGGTTCCAATATGGGTGATAAATCACTTAAGAGTTTTATCGGAGACGGTACCAATTACTCCGTAAAATATGTTTACTGACCTCTTTATGAGGAATTTACAAATCTATCATTAATGCCGGAGGATACAAATGGCCAAGCAAAAACAGTTGTCCAACGAAGAACTGGCTGCATTCTGTTCCCAGTTTTCAATGCTCACACATGCGGCTATCACACCGCTTGAAAGCATAAGAATATTGTTATCCGATACCAAGGACGAGGGTACAAAAGCTCTTCTTAACGATCTTAACGAATCGATAAGTGACGGCGATTCGCTTTATGAGGCGCTCAAGAAAACCGGAGTATTTCCCAATTACGTCCTTAATACCGTGCGTCTTGGCGAACAATCCGGATCGACCGATGAGATCCTCGCTTCTCTGGCCGAATATTATGAACGTGAAGTCGAGATAAAAGAAAGCATCAAGAGCGCCCTTACATATCCCATTATCATGATTTTCATGATGGTGCTCGTTATCATAGTGCTGATCACCAAAGTACTTCCCATATTCAATCAGGTATTTGTACAGCTCGGTGCAGAAATGAGCGGATTCGCCGCTTCACTTATGAGAATGGGCGCCGGTCTTAACAGATACAGTCTCGGCATAGTGATATTCCTGGCACTCACTTTGTTCGCATACATTTTCTTTTCACGCTCCAAGGCAGGAAGGGCCGCAGGAAAGAGATTCCTGGCCTGGTTTGCGCTTACAAAGAGGTTTTACGAAGATGTTGCAACCGAGCGTTTTGCAAGCGGTATGGCACTTGTATTGAAAGCCGGACTTGATACATACCTCGGACTTGATATGGTCAAGGAACTCGTAGAACACAAAAAGACTCAGGAAAAGATAGAGATATGCCGTGAATCCATCAAGGAACAGGCAAGTTTCCCCGAAGCATTAAAAGAAGCGGGCTTTTTCTCAAACCTCAACAACAGACTTGTTGATGTCGGTTTCAAGAGCGGACACCGCGAAGAAGTTATGAAGCGCATTGCCGACGAATACGGAAGAAAGAGTGAAAAGCGCATGAACGAGATCATCTCGGTCATCGAACCCACACTCGTTATCATTCTTTCCGTGATCGTGGGACTTATACTTATGTCGGTAATACTTCCTCTTATGGGAATAATGTCAAGCATAGGATAAAGGATCAAGATGGCACGTTATCATTATGGGATCGAAAGATCCATAAAAAGCAGAATAAACGGCTCAAGCCTCTCGATAGTTATTTTCCTGGTACTGGTAACTGTATTTCTGTTTGCGATCAGCAGCATATCCGATACCACCAAGGAGCACCAGCAGGAGGCTTTGGAAAGTGCGCTTAACAGAAGCATCGTAAGCTGTTACTGCGTTGAGGGGACTTATCCCCCCAGTCTTTCATATCTCAGCGAACATTACGGTCTTACTTATGATAAAGATCTGTTTTTTGTTGATTATCAGGCAATAGGGTCAAACATCTTCCCTGATGTTACCGTGATCAGAAAGGAACAATGATTTGGTTAAGAAACGTAATCACTCAATTGATATATTGTTCGTGATCACACTCTTTCTGGTGTTTGCCATGTCTGTTATCATGCTTACCGGTGCGGGTGCCGGAGTATATGAAAAGATAGTCGGCAACATGGAAAAGAATTACGACTCAAGGACCGCAGGCACATATCTTTTTAACAGGATACACCGTGCGGACCGTGAGGGCAGCATTGCGGTCGGTACTTTTAACGGCACCGATGCTCTTTTGATGTTCGAAGAAATAGACAATGTGACTTACTGTACTTATCTTTATTACTATGACGGAAAACTCATGGAACTGTTTACAAGATATGATCAGAATATCGATCCGTCATTCGGAAATGTGATAATGGAGCTTTCGGATTACAAAGTAAGTCAGATCGACGATACATTATACTGCTTTGACTTTACGGCAGGGAAAGGGGAAAAGAGCGTGTTATATGTTCATTCAAACACAGGCTCCGGACATTAAGCATGAATAAATCAAGATCCGCTCTTTTTCTGATGGAGCTGATAATCGTAATCTTTTTCTTTTCACTGACATCGGCGGTCTGCCTTAATGTATTTGCCAAGGCCCACATCATAGGCCGTGATACAAGACAGTTAAACGATGCGGTTCTGTTTGCCAAAAATGCCGGGGAGCTCTTTTACGAATACGGAACAGACTTTGAAGATCACAAAGATCTTGTACTTGAAAACGTTCCCGATGAATATGATGTTAAGATAGACATACATACGGATGATGATTTCGCATATATGGATTATGCCTGTTTTTCAAAAGACGGTGGGGCATTGATTTACTCACTTGAATGCAAATTAAACATTCAGGAGGTGAGCGGTCAATGAGAACCAATAAACAGCGCTTTAACCTCAACGTCGGAACGTCTTCGATACTGTTTATCTTTGTAATACTGTGTCTTGTGTCATTTGCGGTATTATCTCTTGTAAGTGCTCTTTCGGACTACAGGTTGTCCAAAGATGTGGCAGATAACGCAACCGAGTATTATACCGCCTGCAATCTTGCCCAGGAACAGCTTGCCGAAGTTGATGAGCATCTCAGTTCGCTTTACGATTCGGGCATATCGAGAGTCGGTTATTTTGAAAAAACAGGTCAGACAAGATCTTTTGCCTATCCGATATCCGATTATCAGTCGTTGAATGTTGAAATAAAGATACTGTATCCCGAAAAAGCCGGTGACCCCTTCTATAAGATAACTTCCTGGATGATAGTCACCACAGGCTCGATCGAATATGACGATTCCCTTCCGGTATTCAGATAATA